>DATBIZ010000044.1:0-5834 GCA_036556645.1 Vicinamibacteria bacterium
CCCTCGTCGCGCGTCCTCCGCATCTCGCGCGCGGCGCCGGAGATCACGATCCCCTTGTTGATCTCCGCGGAGATGTCGTTGGTCATGAAGCCGAACACGGAGAAGTCGCGGCTCCGCTCCGGCGGCTTCACCCGGATCCCCGGACCGCGCAGCGCCACGGGTTCGCCCTTCCGGACCTGGCCCTGCTTCACGCAGGTCGGCGCGCCCTCGCGCAGCACCAGCGCGCAGTCCATGCGCTGGTCGCGCACCGGCTCCCAGCGTCCCTGGCGGCGCAGGAAGGTGTCGTAGTTCGTGGTGGAGTAGAACTCGTCGGGCAGGATGCCGTCCGCCTCCGCCGGCGCGAACTGCGCGTCCGCCACCACCGTGGAGGCGCCGAGGTAGTTCAGGTCTTCCAGGATCGCGTCGAGCGCGCCCGCGTCGGCCGCGCTGACGGACAGGCGCACGAACGAGGCGTCGTCGTTGCGCTTGCCGACCCGGAACTCCTCCACCTCGAACTCCCCGCCGCCCTCCACGATCCGCGCGAAGGCGCGGCGGAGGATGTCGGAGTCGATCAGGTGTCCTTCCATCGTCACCGTCTCGTGGACCACGGCGGGGCTTCTCCTCAGAGCCGGGGCAAGGTCAGCGCGCGCTGCGCCTGGTACTTGCCCTTCTTGTCGGCGTAGGACGTCTCGCACACCTCGTCGCTCTCGAAGAACAGCACCTGGGCGATGCCCTCGTTGGCGTAGATCTTGGCCGGCAGCGGCGTGGTGTTGGAGACCTCGAGGGTGACGATGCCCTCCCACTCGGGCTCGAAGGGCGTCACGTTGACGATGATGCCACAACGGGCGTAGGTGCTCTTCCCCACGCACACCGTGAGCACGTTGCGCGGGATGCGGAAGTACTCCACCGTGCGCGCCAGCGCGAAGGAGTTGGGCGGGATGATGCAGACGTCGCCCTTGAAGTCCACGAACGAGCGGGGGTCGAAGTTCTTCGGGTCCACCATCGTCGAGTTGATGTTGGTGAAGATCTTGAACTCGTCGGCGATCCGCACGTCGTAGCCGTACGAGGAGAGGCCGTACGAGACCACGCCCGCGCGCACCTGCGTGTCCGTGAACGGCTCGATCATCCGGTGCTCGAGCGCCATGCGCCGGATCCACCTGTCGGCCTTGATGGACATTCCCCCTCCCCGGGTGGGCCCTCGCTGCGTGCGGGTGCTCAAGGATTCCACGCCGCCCGCGGCGGGGGCAACTCCACTTAGGCGCCGGCCGGGCCCGTGCGCCGGATCACCGCAAATCCGCATCGTGCTGAGCGCGCCGCGGTTGCGCGCCCCGGGAGCCGGTGCGGGGGGTCACGGTCTTCACGCGGCCACGCGGCTTAGCCTTCTCGCTGCCGGAGGCGCGCACCCGACCCCCGGCAAGGAGCGTGAAATGCGCTTGCCCCTCCTCGTGGCCGGGTTCGCCCTCGCGGCCGTTCCGCTCGCCGCCGAGCAGGCCAAGACGCCCCGGCCGACCGTCCGCACCGCCACCACGACGAGCCGGTCCAGCTTCTCCGACAAGACGCTCTGGTACGGGCCGCAGGCCAGCTTCGCCGACGAGGCGGACCTCGGGCTCGGCGCGCGCGCGCACTGGAGCTTCACCAACCGGCACCCCGTCGCGCTGATCACCTCGTTCGACTACTTCTTCCCGTCCGCGCCGTCCGGGCTGGACGCGAAGCACTGGGAAGTGAACGGCAACATGGCGTACCAGTTCGGCCGGCGCTGGAAGCCCTACGTCGGGCCGGGCCTGAACCTCGCGCGCCGCACCGCGAGCTTCGCCGGCACCGAGTTCTCGGGCAGCGACACCGCGCTGGGGCTGAACATGCTCGGCGGCGTGCGGCGCGTGGACGGCCGCAAGCGGCAGTACTTCGCCGAGGCGCGCTACGAGGTCGGCGGCGGCGAGCAGTTCCTGGTCACGGCCGGCGTCCTCTTCTAGGGTTCCCACTGGGTGAGCCGTAGGGGCACCGCCGGCGCCGCCCGGCGCCGGCGGTGCCCGTTTTCGCCGGCCGTGGAACAATGGGCGCCGTGGCCGCGCCCGCCCTCGTCCTCGCGCTCAGCACGCTCGTCGTCCCCGCGCCCGCCGCCGGCGCCCGCGTGGTCCTCCGCACCGACCTCGGCGTGATCGAGCTGTTCGTGGACACGGCGCGCGCGCCGCGCACCGCAGCCAACTTCCTGCGCTACGTGGAGGCCGGCCGCTACGACGACGGGGCCTTCCACCGCACGGTGCGGCTGGACAACCAGCCGGCCAACCGGGTCAAGATCGAGGTCGTGCAGGCCGCCCCCGCCCCCGGACGCCCCGACTTCGACCCCATCCCGCTCGAGCGGACCAGCGGCACGGGCCTGCGGCACCTCGACGGCACCCTCTCCATGGCGCGGGACGGGCCCGACACCGCCACCGCCGACTTCTTCATCTGCATCGGCGACCAGCCCGAGCTCGACTTCGGCGGCCGGCGCAACCCGGACGGACAGGGCTTCGCCGCCTTCGGCCGCGTGGTGCGCGGCATGGACGTGGTGCGCGCGATCCAGTCCGCCGACGCGGACGGCCAGCACTTGACCCCGCCCGTGCGGATCCTCTCCGCGCGCGTGTTTTTCCCGGAGGCCACCCGATGAAGAACCCCGGCACCGCCGCCGTGCTGAGCCTGCTGATCCCCGGCGTCGGGCAGTTCTACAACGGCGACATCCTGCGCGGGATCTTCTGGCTGATCGTCACCCCCGGCCTTTGGATCGGCTCGGGCGGGCTGCTCGGCTGGATCTGCCACGTCCTGGCCGCGTGGACCGCGCACCGGCGCGCGCACTACTGGAACCGGCGGCAGACGATGCCGGCGGCGTGACCGCGGGCGGCGCGCCGGGCCCGCGGCGGCGCGACCTCGCGCTCGGGGCGCTGGCGGCCGCGCTCGCGCTCGCGCTGAACGCCGGCTACGTCGCCGCGCACCTGGGCGTCCTCCACCGCGCGAAGCAGGTGCGCGAGAGCGACCACCACCACTACATCGAGATGGCGGAGGGCGAGTCGGGCCGCGCCGCGCTCGCCGAGGCGCCGCCCTACTGCTGGCGCGTGCTGACGCCGTGGATCGCGGGACGGCTCGCGCGCACCGGGCTCGGGCTCGACGGCGCTTTCTACCTCGTCACCAACCTCTCGCTGTTCGGCTTCCTGCTGGTGCTGTTCCTGTACCTGCGCGACCTGGGCTTCGACCGCGCGTACGCGCTCACCGGCCTCGCCCTGGTCGCGCTGATGCAGGGCGCGGTGCGCTGGTTCGAGTACCAGTACTGGATGTCGGACCCGCCCTGCCTCTTCCTGGTGGCGCTCGCCTTCTGGCTGGTCCGCCGGGAGCGGGTCGCGGCGCTCGGAGCCGTGAGCCTGGCCGCCGCCTTCGTGCGCGAGACGTACGTGATCGTGTACGCCCACGCGTTCCTGCACTGGCGGAAGCGCCGCGGGACCGCGGTCGCGCTGGGACGGACCCTGGCCGTCGCGGTGGTGCCGCTGGCCGCCCTGGCCGGCCTGCGGGCGGTGATCACGCCGAACCAGCCCGACGACCTCGTGGCCTCCCTGCAGGAGAACGTCGCGTTCCGGTGGCGCCACCTCGGCGACAACCAGTGGTACGTGCTCACCCTGGGCACCTGGGGCGTGGTGTTCCCCCTGCTGCTGCTGTTCCCGGCCCGCGTCCCCTCGCTGTGCCGGCGGCACTTCGACCAGCTCGCGCCCGCGCTGCTCGTGTACGCGTCGCTGCTGGTCTCGAACAACACCGAGCGCCCGCTGGCCTACGCGGTGCCCGCGCTGCTGCCCGCCGCGCTGCACAACCTGCGCGCGTTCGTGACGGAGACGCGGCTGCCCAGGACCGCGGTGGCCGCGGCGGCGGTGGCGGTCCAGGCCGTGGTCTGGTCGCAGACGCGCCTGTTCGAGATGGGCGTGAGCATCTACCAGCCCGCGAACCTCGGGGTGGCCGCCCTGCTGGCGGCGTGCTGGATCGCCGGCCGCCTCGCCCTCGCGCGGGCCCCGCGGCCGCGGGCGGCGGCGGCCGCTCAGTAGCCCCGCACCACCGCGAAGTCGGCCGGCCGGTACGCCGTGCAGGCGTGGGGCAGCGGGAGGGCCGGGCAGACCAGCTTCGACGCGCAGAGCGCCTCGGCGATCGCGTGTGCGGCCACCCGGTGGCCGAGCGGGCTCGGATGCACCACGTCCACGCGCGCGGCACGGAAGTCGTAGGCGCGGAAGCACTCGAGCAGGTCCACCGCGGCGAGGCCGGCGTGGCGCGCCGCCTCCCTCGCCGCCTCGTGCAGCGCGCGGTGCGGGTAGCGGTCGAAGCGCTCGCCGAAGGTCGGGAACACGGCGACCAGCCCCGGCACGCCGCCGGCGTCGCGCAGCAGCGCGGCGATCGTGCCGAACCGCGCCCGCAGCGCCTCGCGCTGCTGGGAGACGGCTTCGGCGTAGAGCGGCCCCGGCATCGGGTTGCGGGCCCGGACGAACTGCCGCCTCGCCTCGCGCTCGGCCAGGCGGTACTCGATCCAGGCGAGAAGGCGCGAGTGGCCGAGCAGCGCGTCGAAGAGCCGGCCCGCGAGGCGGGCGCGGCGCGCCGAGCGGTCCAGGGTCAGGCCGTATTCGTAGGACATGTCGCTCTCGAGGTCGTTGAGGCACAGCGACACCACGACCACGTCCGGCGCGAAGGCCAGCGCGCGCGCGCGCAGCACCTCGGTCGCCTGCTCGAGGTTGTAGCCGGGCACGCCGAAGTTCAAGACCTCCACGGGCCGGCCTCCGGGCCCCCCGGCCAGCAGGCGCTCGAGCTGGCGCGGGAAGGCGGCCTCGTCGGCCACCCAGTAGCCGAACGCGATCGAGTCGCCGAGGACGGCGACCCGGAGCGTGCCCGGGCGCTTCTGGTCCGCCACCTCCGGCCCGCGCAGGCCGGCCGCGTTCACCCGGTACGTCACCTCGGCCGACGCGACCGCGCCCGGCCGCAGCTCGTACCGCAGCCGTGGGTTCGGACTGCGGCGGATGGTGGCGCGGTTGATCTGCACGGTGCCGACCGGCACGCGCGCCAGACGGAAGGCGGCTTCCAGCACGGCGAAGCCCACCAGCACGGACGCGGCGAGCAGCGCGGCCGTGGCCACCGGGCGCCGCGGCCGGGCGGTGGGCGAGGTCACCGCCCTACCGGCGGAAGAGCCAGAGGATCGCGGTGAGGAGGAGGCTGAGGACGATGCTGGTGACGATCGGGAAGTAGAGGGTGAAGTTCCCGCGCCGGTAGACGAGGTCGCCGGGCATGCGGCCCAGGAATGGCACGCGTCCGGCGAAGGTCAACACGAGGCCAAGCACCAGCAGCACGCCGCCGACGACGAGGAGGATGCGCCCGATCTCCGGCATGGCTCCATCGTAATCTCGGAGGGATCGCTCGGGCCGCTGGCCCACTTCGGCTCCGATGGCCGTCGCGCTCCCCCTGAACGCCCCTCCGCTATCGCGCCGTCAGCTCCAGGCCGGCGAAGAAGTAGGCGATCTCGAACCGCGCGGTCTCGGGCGCGTCCGAGCCGTGGATCGCGTTGGCCTCGATGGACTCGGCGAAGTCCTTGCGGATCGTCCCCGGCGCCGCCTTCTGCGGGTCGGTGGCGCCCATCACCTCGCGCAGGCGCGCGATCGCCTGGTCGGCCTCGAGCACCATGGTCAGGCAGGGACCCGACGACATGAACTCCACCAGGCTGCCGAAGAACGGGCGCTGGCGGTGCACGTGGTAGAAGCCCTCGGCCTCGGCCGGCGAGAGGTGCCGCAGCCTCGCCGCCACCAGCTTGAAGCCGGCCTTCTCCAGCCGGGCCAGGATCTCCCCGGTCTTCCCCGCCCGCACCG
>DATBIZ010000045.1:0-9709 GCA_036556645.1 Vicinamibacteria bacterium
TCGCGGCCCTGCCCGCCATGCGCGAGGTGGACCTGTTCGTCTTCTACTCGTACCGCTACTACCACACGTTCTTCGGCCTGCCCAAGGTCGCCTCGCGCGCGGTGCTGGTGCCGACCGCGGAGGAGGACCCGGCGATCGAGCTGCCGGTGTTCGGCGACCTGTTCCGCGCCCCGCGCGGGATCGTCTACCTCACGCCCGAGGAGCGCTCGCTGGTGCAGGGGGTGAGCGCGAACGAGGCGGTGCCGAGCGTGGTGGTCGGCAGCGGGGTCAACCTGCCGGCGGGCTGGCGCGACGTGGACGCCCGCGCGCGCTTCTCCCTGCCCGAGCGATACCTGCTCTACGTCGGCCGCATCGATCGCAACAAGGGCGTGGACAAGCTGTGCGCCGACTACCGGCGCCTGCGCGCGGAATGGCCGGAGGCGCCGCCGCTGGTGCTGGTGGGGCGGCCCGCGCTCGAGATCCCGCCGCACGCGGGGATCCGCCACCTCGGGTTCGTGACCGAGGAGGAGAAGTTCGCGCTGATCGCGTCCTGCGACGTGCTGCTGATGCCGAGCCGCTACGAGAGCCTCTCCGTGATCGTGCTGGAGGCCTGGGCGATGGGCCGGCCGGTGCTCGTGAACTCGGACTGCCGGGTGCTCGAGGGCCAGTGCGTGCGGAGCGGCGGCGGGCTCTTCTACCGCGGCTACTCCGAGTTCGTGGCCGCGCTCCGGCGGCTGGCCGGCGAGCCCGGGCTCGGCGCGCGGCTGGGCGCCGCCGGCCGCGACTACGTCCGGCGGGAGTACGACTGGGACGTGGTCGAGTCGCGCATGAACGCGTTCCTGGAGGGCCTGGCGCGCGCGCCCGCGCGCTAGCCGGTCAGCCGGCCGCGCGCAGCGCGTGCAGGATCTCCCCGCCCAGCGCCTCCACCCGCCAGCGGCGCAGACCCTCGACCCTCTCCAGGCCCGCGAGGTCGGACGGCGCGGCCTCCGCGACCTTGTCCAGCAGGCGCTGCGGCAGGACCACCGACACGTCCAGCGCGAGCCGCTTCGCCGCGTCCGCGCGCCAGGCCCGGAGGGCCTGCACGCGCCGGCTCACCGCCGGCGAGACGGCCGGCGGCCGATCGCGCGGCACCCGCGGCAGCCGGTCTTCGGGCAGCGCCGCGGCGCGCTCGATCGCGGCCATGATCGCGCCCGCGCGCTCCCGGGCCATCCGCGGCAGCCCCGGCATCCGCTGCACCTGGACCGCCTCGCGCGGCGGGTGCTGGGCCAGCGCCAGCAGCGTCGGCGGGCTCACGATCCGGAACGCGGGCACGTCGGTGGCCTCGGCCAGGTCCTCGCGCCAGTCGAACAACGCGCGCAGCACCGCCTGCGGCCGCGGCGGCAGCGCCCGCGCGCCCTTGATCCTGAGCCAGCCCTCCGGGTCGCGCTCGCGGTGCGCCGGCTCGAGCGCGGCCACCGCGGCCGACTCCTCTTCGACCCAGGCCAGCCGGCCCGTCTCGCGCAGCCTGCCCGCGAGCCGGTCGTACAGCTCCAGCAGGTGACGCACGTCGGCGAGCGCGTATTGCTCCTGCAGCGGCGTCAACGGCCGCACCGACCAGTCGTCCTTCTGGCTCGACTTCGAGAGCGCCACGCCCAGCTCGTTGCGCAGGACCGCCTGCAGCCCGACCTCGGGCAGGCCCAGGAAGCGCGAGGCGAGCATGGTGTCGAACAGCGTGCCGAACCTGAAGCCGAAGTCCCGCTTCAGGCTGGTCACGTCGTAGTCGGCGCCGTGCAGGACCTTCACCGTGCGCGCGTCGGCGAGCACCGCGCGCAGCGGCTCCAGGCCGCCCAGCGCGAGCGGATCGATCAGCACGGCCTCGCCGCCCGGGGCGGCGAGCTGCACCAGGCAGACCTTCTCGCGATGGTGGTAGAGGCTGTCCGCCTCGGTGTCGAGCGCCACCGCGGGCTGGCCGCGCAGGCGCTCCGCCAGCCGGCCGAGAGCCTCGGCCGTGCGTATCCAGACCGCCGGCGCGCCGCTCACTCCCTCTCGCGCCGCTTCGCGTCGGTCCAGAGCGACTCCATCTCCTCCAGCGTCGACTCGGCCGGCGAGCGGCCGCGCCCGCGCAGGCCTTCCTCGACGTGCTGGAACCGCCGCCGGAACTTCCGGTTGGCGGCCTTCAGCGCCGACTCCGGGTCCTCGCCGAGGAGCCGGGCGAGGCTCACCACCGCGAACAGCAGGTCGCCGACCTCGGCGGACGCCGCGGCGTCATCGCCGCTCGCCACCGCCGCCCGCACCTCGCGGACCTCTTCCTCCACCTTGTCGAGCACGGACGCCGCGTCCGGCCAGTCGAAGCCGACGCGGGAGACCTTGGTCGCGATCTGGAACGCCTCCATCACCGCCGGGATGCGCGTGGAGACGCTGTCGAGCATGGAGGCCGGCTCGCGCTCGTGCCGCTCCTTCTGCTCGGCGCGCTTGATGGCCTCCCAGTTGCGCAGCACCTCGCCCGAGGTCGTGGCGCTCTGGTCGCCGAAGACGTGCGGATGGCGCCGCACCATCTTGTCGGAGACGGCGCGGATCACGTCCGCGACCGTGAACCGCGACGCCTCGGCCGCGATCTGCGCGTGGAAGACCACCTGCAGGAGCAGGTCGCCCAGCTCGCCGGCCAGGTGGGAGTCGTCGCCCTCGTCGATGGCCTCGAGCACCTCGTAGGCCTCCTCGAGGGTCATCGGCCGCAGGCTGCGGTGCGTCTGCTCGCGGTCCCACGGGCAGCCGCCGGGCGCGCGCAGGCGCGCGATCAGCGCCACCAGGCGCGCGAACGCGGCCGCGGCGTCGCCGTCTGGCGGCTGGTCCATGCCCGGATCATTCCGCGCCGTCGGCGGGCGCGTCAACGCGCTCCGCCGGCACGACCCGGTGCGGGGAGCCGTGTTCGGTGGAGCGCGCGCTCGACTAGAATCGGCGCTCCCATGCGCCTGCCCATCTTCCAGGTCGACGCCTTCACCAGCCGCCTGTTCGCGGGCAACCCGGCCGCGGTGTGCCCGCTGCCCTCGTGGCTGCCGGACGCGACGCTGCAGGCGATCGCCGCCGAGAACAACCTCTCGGAGACCGCGTTCTTCGTCGGCGGCAAGCAGGCCTACGAGCTGCGATGGTTCACGCCGGCGGTCGAGGTGGACCTCTGCGGCCACGCCACGCTGGCCTCCGCCTGGGTGATCTTCCACTCGCTCGATCCGGCGGCGCAGGTGGCGGACTTCAAGTCCCGGAGCGGCCCTCTGCGCGTCGCCCGCTCCGCGGACATGCTGGTGCTGGACTTCCCGGCGCGCCCGCCCGAGGCGTGCGCGGCGCCCGCCGGCCTGGCCGAGGCGCTGGGCCGCGCCCCCGCCGAGGTGTGGCGCACGCGCGACGACTACTTCGCCGTGTACGAGAGCGAGGACGACGTGCGCGCGCTGCGGCCCGACATGGCCGGCCTGCGCGCGCTGGGCCGCGTCGGCGCCGTCGCCACGGCCCCGGGCCGGGCGTCCGACTTCGTGTCCCGCTACTTCGCGCCCGCGTTCGGCATCGACGAGGACCCCGTCACCGGGATGACCCACTGCACGCTGACGCCCTTCTGGTCGCGGCGCCTCGGCAAGGAGCGCCTCCACGCCCTGCAGGTCTCCGCCCGCGGCGGGGAGCTGTTCTGCATCCCGCGCGGCGACCGGGTGACGATCGCGGGGCGCGCGGTGAAGTACATGCAGGGCGTGATCGAGGTGCCGGAGGGCTAGCAGGCGCGCGCCGGGCTCGCTAGTTCACCGCCTGCGGCAGGCGGACCACCGGCTCCACGTCGCCCTCGTGCAGCACCCGCAGCGTGCGCACGTAGCTCTTGTTGATGGCCACGAACGGCTCGATGCCGGGCGTGTGGTTCACCGACACGTCGGTCAGGCTCAGGAACTGGCGCTCGTCCGAGAGCACGTCGGAGACCCGCTTCTTGGTCTCCGGCACGTAGAGCCGCCCGACGTAGATCGCGGTGTCGGTCTCGATCTTCACCGTCGCCCAGCGCGCCCGCGCGGCGTAGTTGATCGCCTGCGGCCGCCGATCCGTCAGAGTCATCGTCGCCATCGTGATCCTCCTCAGCGCCCGGCCCTGTGCCGTCGCCGCCGGTAGAGAGAGCAGGGGACGTGCCGGGCATCCTCAGGACCGCAAAGGCAGGATTTGCAGGCGGTTGGGCCGATGCGGCTCAAAGGCGTGACGAGGCTTCGGGCGGGAAAGCGGCCCGATTCGGGCCGATCGCCCGGAGCTACCGGGAGATGCTGTCGATGAACTCGGCCAGGCGCTTCTTCTGCTCGAGGTCCATGTCCTCGAACGCCACGCCGATCTCGTGGCGGTGCGTGTCGCGGTCCACCGCCTCGACGCAGTAGACGATGCGGCCGGCGAAGCGGACCGGGTCGCTTCCTTCCTTCAGCGAGAACTCCATCGGGCAGACCCGGTCCAGCTCCAGCGGCTCCTCCATCTCGATCAGCATGCCGGAGAGGCTGATCACCTTCACGCGGTACACGTGCGGCACGTCGAGCAGCGCCTTGCCGGGGGCGTCGATGTGCACGCGCAGGCCGCCGAGCCGGTGCTCCTCGACGATCTTGTGCCGGTCGATGAAGCCGATCAGCTCCATCAGCTTGGGGCTGAGCACGTCCGTGAACTTCATGCCGGCGGAATAGACGGGCATCGCCTCGCCGCGCGCGCCCTTCCTGATCTCGCCGAGCACGCACCACACGACCATCGCGTGCACGGTCAGGTCCTTGTCCTGGAGGCGCAGATTCAGCGCGTACTCGCCGCCGACGCGCAAGGCGCGATCGACCTTTATGGCGACACCGCTGATGCTCATGTTGAGGATGTCGACGTGCGAGGCAAGGGTCATCTTCCCGTGCACGCCTTCGACCGTGAACCGCGCGTGAAGCCGGTGCTCCATCGGCCCTTTCGATTGACTTGGAACGGACACAGTAGGGGTACCAGAAACGGCCTCCGGGCGCAAGTGGTTCGTGCGGTTGGGATTTGACGCGCTGGCCTGCCGAACTCGTCGGCGGGCGGAGCGCCCGGCGGGCCAGTGCCGGCACCGATCCTGCACGACAAGGGTGGACGACGTCGTCCGTAGGAGGTGGTTTGTGGGTGTCTTCGACAAGAAGGCCGGTGAAAAGGCGGGGGCAGGCGTCGCCGACCCGCAGCAGCAGCTCGGCACGCTCAAGCAGAAGTACCAGTCGGTATTGACGTTCATGGAACAGCAGGGCGTCCGCCTGCAGAACGTACACGTCGAGAGCGGCAAGCTGTTGATCCGCGCCACGGCGCCCTCGCAGGACGTGAAGAACCGGGTCTGGGACCAGATCAAGCTGGTCGACACGAGCTATGCGGCGGACCTCACCGCCGACATCAGCGTGGCTCCGGGGCAGGGCGGGCCGGCGGGCGGCACCGCCGCTCCTTCCGGGCGCACCTACACGGTCAAGGCCGGAGACACGCTCTCGAAGATCAGCAAGCAGTTCTACGGGGACGCGAACCAGTACCCCAAGATCTTCGAGGCGAACCGGGACAAGCTCAGCGATCCCGACAAGATCAAGCCGGGGCAGGAGCTGAAGATCCCGGGCTAGACGAGCCGCGCCCGTCGCGCATCCGGGGCCTCGGCCTCGGATGCGCCGACGGTTTCGGGCGGCCGCGCTGGTGCCGGAGGTGGGATTCGAACCCACACGCCGCGTGAGCGGCACGAGCTTTTGAGGCTCGAGAGTCTGCCGTTCCTCCACTCCGGCTTCGCCAAGCTTACGGTACACGGCGCGCGTTCACGAGGGCCCGCGCGCGAGCCCCGCCCGCGGCCGGTTTCGCCGGCCGGATACAATCGCGGCGGTGCTCCTGGTCTCCCTGGCGCTCACGCTCGCGGCGGCGCCCGTCGTCCCGCCGCGTGTGCTCTGGGAGGCCTGGCCCGCGGCCCGGTTCGTCACGACGCCGGCGCCGTGCCTGGGCCCGGCCGAGCTGGCCAAGCAGGTTCGCGCGCTCGAGGCGGCCCACCCCGGCGCGCTCACCGTCGAGGAGGTCGGCCGGTCCTTCGAGGGCCGACCGATCCACCTGCTGAAGGTCGGGCGCGGCGCGCGCTCCGTGCTGCTGTGGTCGCAGATGCACGGCGACGAGCCCTCGGCCACCCCGGCGCTGCTCGACGTCGCGCGCCATCTGCTGGCCTCCGGCGATCCCGCCTCCCGGCGCATCCTCGACGAGCTGACGCTGCTGATGGTGCCGATGCTGAACCCGGACGGCGCGGAGCGCTACCAGCGACGCAACGCGCAGGAGATCGACGTCAACCGCGACGCCCTCAGCCTCGCCACCCCGGAGGGCCGGCTGCTCAAGGCGCTGCGGGACCGCTACCAGCCGGTGCTCGGGTTCAACCTGCACGACCAGAACCGCCGCACCGCCGTGGGCGACACCGGCGCGCTGGCCAGCATCGCGCTGCTCGCGGTGGCGGGCGATCCCGAGGGCACGGTCACGCCGGCGCGGCTGCGCGCGAAGCGGATCTGCGCGGCGCTGATCGGCGCGCTCTCGCCGCTGGCGCCCGGCGCGATCGCGCGCTACGACGAGGACTGGAGCCCGCGCGCCTTCGGCGACAACCTGACCGCCTGGGGCACCCCCGTGGTGCTGATCGAGAGCGGCGGCCTGCCGCCCGGCCGGCCGTTCACCGACCTCACGCGCCTGAACTTCGTCGGGCTCCTCGCGGCGCTCGGCGCGCTCGCGCAGGACGACGCGCAGGCGCACGACCCGGCCGCCTACGAGGCGCTGCCGCGGAACGAGAGCAACGCGTGGAGCGACGTGGCGCTGCGCGGCGGAGAGGTCGTCCAGCCGGGCACGCCCGCGCCCTACCGCGCGGACGTGGCGTTCGACCGGCGCGTGTCCGACGCGTTCGCCGCGGGCTGCGGCCCCGAGCCGGCCGGATCGCGGATCCAGGAGATCGGCGACGCGCGCTTCATCGGCGCGGCGGAGACGATCGACGCCACCGGCACCGTGCTCGTCCCCGCGCTGGTGGGGTCCGTGCACGGGATCGCCGCGCGGGAGTGGCTGACGCCGTCCACGCTCGACGCGCTCGGCCGGCTGGGCGTGGCCGCCCTGCGATGGCACGTGGCGGGGCCGGACCTCGCGACGGCCGCCGCGCATGCCGCCACGCTGGCGGCGGCCGGACGGCCGGCGGTCGCGCCCGAGGCCGACGGCGCCGCGCCGTCCGCCCTCGTGCTCGCCGGCCCGCCGGCATCGCCGCGCGACGACACGCTCGCGGCGGCGCTCGACGCGCTCCGCCCGCGGTGGCGTGGCGCGCGCGACCGTTCGGCGCTCGTCGCGCTGGCCGCGCCGCGCCTCGCCCACGACGGGCCCGCGCACCTGATCCAGCTCCGCCCCGGGCCGCAGGCCTCGCTCGCGCCCGAGCACGCGCGCATCGTCCGGGTGTTCGTGGACGGCCGGCTCGCGCGATGAGCCTGTGGGCGGAGGTGCGCAGGGACTTCCCGGCGGTCGAGCGCCACGTCTACCTGAACGCGGCGGCGGCCAGCCCCACGCCGCGCCCGGTGCGCGAGGCGGTGGCGCGCTTCTACCGCGAGCTGGAGGAGGACGGCGACCTCCTCTGGGACCAGTGGCTCGCGCGGCGCGAGGAGGTGCGCGCGGCGGTCGCGCGTTTCGTCAACGCCGAGCCGGACGAGATCGCGTTCGTGCCGAACACCTCGACCGGCGTGAACCTGATCGTGGACCTGCTGGAGAAGGACGGCGACGTGCTGTCGGACGACCTCGAGTTCCCCACGGTGACGCTGCCCTGGATCCACCGTGGCGTGCGCGTGCACTTCCTGCCCGCGCCGGACGGGGTGGTGCCGCCGGAGGCGTTTCGCGAAGGCGACGCGCCCGAGGCCGCCACCATCGCGGTCAGCCACGTGCAGTTCTCGAACGGCTGCCGCCAGGACCTCGACGCGTTCGCGAAGGTGAAGGGCCAGCGGCGCCTGGTGGTCTGCGGCAGCCAGGCGGCCGGCGCGTTCCCGATCGACGTCAAGAAGAGCCGCCTCGACGCCTTCGTCACCAGCGGCCACAAGTGGCTCTGCGCGGGCTACGGCGCGGGCTTCGTCCACCTGAGCCGCGAGCTGCTGGGGCGCCCGCCGCGCGCGATGGGCTGGTTCAGCGTGAAGGAGCCGTACGCGTTCGACAACCGTGGCTACGACCTGCTGCCCGGAGCCGCGCGCAGCGAGATGGGCTGCCCGCCGTTCGCGGCGATCTTCGCCCTCGGCGCCGCGATCGACTACCTGGGCGCGATCGGCCGCGACGTGATCGAGCGCCGCGTGCTCGAGCTGAACGGGCTGCTCACGGACGGGCTCGCCCGCGCCGGCCTCCGCTCGCTCTCGCCGGGCGGCGCGCATCGCTCGGGCCAGACGCTGGTGGCGCTGGAGGACCCGCCCCGCGCGGCGCTCTTCCTGCGCTCGCGCGGCGTGCTCGTCACCGAGAAGCCGCAGGGCGTGCGCGTGGCCACCCACTTCTACAACCACGAGCAGGACGTGGAGCGCTGCGTGGCCGCGCTCGCGTCCTATCGTCCGCGGTGAGTCCGGGGTTGCCACGACACAGGCGCTCTGCTACAATCTTCAGGTTCTGAACACAACCTTTTGCCTCGCGCAAAACCCTGTCGCCGTTCCCGCGCCCATGGGAAAGAGAGGCTAGCGTGGACTTCCAGGTCGGACAGAAGGTCATCTACCCGAACCACGGCATCGGCGTCGTCGAGAGCATCCAGACGCGCCCCGTGCCCGGCGGCAAGATCAGCCTGTACCAGCTGCGCATCCTCGCCAACGACTCGCGCGTGTGGGTGCCCCAGCAGAACGCCGGCGGCGTGGGCCTGCGCGGGGTGATCACGGCGTCCGACGCCCGGAAGATCTTCAACATGCTGGGGGACGGGAACATCGACCAGCAGTCGAACTGGAAGGGCCGCTTCAAGGAGAACTCGGACAAGATGCGCACCGGCAGCCTCTACGAGGTGGCCATGGTGCTGAAGGGGCTGACGCACCTCTCCCGCAAGAAGAGCCTGTCCTTCCGCGAGAAGCGGATGCTCGACCGGGCCAAGTTCCTGCTCATCAGCGAGCTGGCCGAGGTGGAGGGCAAGACCCAGGCCGCGATCGAGGAGCGCGTCGAGCGGGCCCTGGCCAAGACGTTTCTGGCCGAGCCCAAGGTGGACAAGAAGCCCGTCCAGAAGCCGGTCGGCGCCCGTCGTTCGGCGGACGCCTAGCTCACACCGCCAGGCGGCGCGAGCGGCCGGATCTCCCCACCGTTCCTTGACTTCGGCGGATCGCCGGGCTACAGTTGCTCACCCTCTTCCTGCCTCGATGATGCCCGTCGAAGAGGGTGAGCGAGGGTGACCGCGATGAACGATTCGGCCAGGAACGCCATGACCAAGGCGGATCTGATCAACATCGTCGCCAAGCGCCTCGACATCACCCAGGTCCAGTCGGGAATCATCGTGGAAGCGGCTCTGCGCAGCATCGTCAACGCTTTGCAGGCCGGCCAGGAGGTCGAGATCCGGGGGTTCGGCTCGTTCCGCTTCCGCAACCGCGCCCCGCGCAAGGGCCGCAACCCGAAGACCGGCGAGAAGGTGGACGTGCCTCCCAAGAAGATCCCGTACTTCAAGATGGGCAAGGAGTTGAAGGCCCTGCTCAATGGGAAGGGCGCGCCCGAAGAGGCGCTCGCGCAGAACCCCAACCCGGAATCGTGAGCGCCTAGCCCGGGCGATGCTCCGGGCGATCCT
>DATBIZ010000046.1:0-4423 GCA_036556645.1 Vicinamibacteria bacterium
ACCGGCATGGCGCCGCCGGGCGCGAACGCCCTCTGCCCGCCGAAGTACTGCACGGTGCGGAGCCAGTAGAGGTCGGCGGCCAGCCCCTCCAGCCCCGGGAACAGCCGCCGCACGTGCTGGCCGGACCAGAGATAGAGCACCTCGGGCGTGGCGGTCGCGTCGCGGGCCCGCGCGTCGAGCCGTCCCTGCACCCACGCCGCGCCCGCCAGCAGCGGAATCGCCAGCAGGCCGGCGAACCTCACAGCAGGTCGCGTCGCCGGAACGCGGCGAGGCCGAGCACGATCAGCGCGGCCATGTAGGCCCCCGCGTACGCGGTGACCCAGAGCAGCGTCCCCGCCGCGATCGGGTCGCCATAGACGACGCGGTCCTTGAAGTCGAAGCGCTGGAAGTTCGGCAGCACGTAGGAGAGGATCGCGGGCAGCCAGTTCGGCACGCCCGGCGCGACCTGGCGCATGTTGCGGATCACGTCGGAGAAGCGGCCGGCCAGCACGACCCCGAACGTGCAGACGGCGGCCAGCGCGGGCGAGGTGAGCGTCGAGAAGAGCAGCGCCAGCGCCACGACGAGCAGGAGGCCGAGGTAGATCGGGAAGACCGCGGCCACCAGGGAGAGATCGGGCGTGCGCCCGGTCGCGGCCAGGGTCAGCCACAGGCCCACCAGCATGACCAGGACGTTCACCAGCAGCGTGAACGACAGGCCCAGGAACTTGCCGACGAAGAACTCCTCGCGCGCGAGCGGCTTGGCCAGGAGCGGGTAGAGCGAGCGCCGCTCGATCTCCTTGTTGACCAGCCCGACGCCGATGAAGATCGCGATCAGCGTCCCGAACAGGTCCATCGAGGCCAGCCCGATGTCCTTGATGATCTTCTCGTCCTGGCGGATCGAGAGCTGGCCCAGGAGCAGCCCGGCCAGCGTCATCAGGATGGCGAAGAACACCAGGTTGTAGAGCACGCGCTCGCGGACCGTCTCGCGGTAGGTGTTGGCGGCGACCGCGGCGATGCGCCTCATTCGCTGAGCACGCCCGACTCGGCCGCGCGCACGGGGCCGATCTCGCGGAAGAAGTGCTCCTCGAGCGACTGGCGGATCGGCTGCACCGAGAGCACGCGCCCGCCCGCGCGCGCGATCCCCTGCACCACCTCGGGCAGTCCCGCTTCCAGCACCTCGAGGCGCCAGCGGCCGCCGATCGCCTGCCGCGCCCGGACGTGCGGCAGCGCGTCCACCGCCGCCCCCGGGAGCGAGGCGGCCAGCACCTCCAGGTGCTCGACGTCGATGCGGAGGATCTCGTCGAGCCGGCCCGCTTCGAGCAGCTCGCCGCCGCGGAGCACGCCCACGCGGTCGCAGAGCGTCTCCGCGTCCGCGAGGATGTGCGTCGAGAAGAAGACCGTCTTGCCCTGGGCCTTCATCTCCAGGATCAGGTCGCGCACCATCCGGCGGCCGACCGGGTCGAGCCCCGACATCGGCTCGTCCAGGAAGACCAGCTCGGGATCGTTCATCAACGCCTGCGCCAGGCCCGCCCGCTGCACCATGCCCTTGGAGAACCGCCGCAGGGCCAGGTCGCGCGCGTGCGCGAGCCCCACGCGCTCGAGCAGCCGGTCGGCCCGCGCGCGGCGCTCGGCGCGGGAGAGCCCGAACAGGCGTCCCACGTAGTCGAGGTACTCGCGCGGGGTCAGGTAGTCGTAGAGGTACGGGTGCTCGGGCATGTAGCCGACGCGGTAGCGCCAGCGCCGGTCGGCGAGCGGATGGCCGAGCACCTCGGCCTCGCCGGCGTCGGGGTACACGAGCCCCATCAGGATCTTCAGCGTCGTGGTCTTGCCCGAGCCGTTCGGGCCGAGGTACCCGAAGACCTCGCCGCGCGCCACGTCGAGGTGGAGGCCGCGCAGGGCGGGCCGCGGCCGGCGCCGCAGGTGGCCGACGAGATAGGACTTGGTGAGGCCGCGAATACGGACCGCGGGCCCGGCGCCAGGATCTGCGGCCATCGCGCGGCGCGAAGGATAACACGGGCGCCGGGGCGGAGCGGGACGCATCTATAATCCGCGCGTGCCGGGGGGCGCCCGCCGCTCACTCCACTACGCGCCCCTCGCCCTCGCCGCGCTGCCGCTGCTCGTCTTCAAGGACGCGGTCTTCGGCGGCCGCGTGTTCTACCAGCGCGACATCCAGCTCGCCTGGCAGCCGCAGGTCGCCTCGTTCGTGCACAGCGTGGCCAGCGCTTCGTGGCCGGTGTGGGACGCGTTCTACGGGTTCGGACAGCCGCTGCTCGCCGATCCCAGCGGGCAGTTCCTGTACCCGCTGACGTGGCTGAACCTGGTCCTGATGCCGGGGACGTACTACACCGTCTTCGTGCTCGCGCACGCCGCGCTCGGGATGGCCGGGGTGTTCATCCTCTCCCGGCGGCTCGGCGCCAGCCCGTGGGCGGCGGCGGTCGCCGCGGCGACGTGGATGTTGTGCGGGCCGACGCTCTCGCTCGTGAACCTGTACCACCACTTCGCCGGCGCGGCCTGGATCCCCTGGGTGGTGGCCGCCGCGGACCGGGCGCTCGTCGCGCGGACGCGGCGCGCGTCCGCTCTGGCGGGCGTCGCGCTGGGCGCGCAGCTGCTCGCCGGCTCGGCGGAGATGGCGTTCGCGGCGGTGCTGCTCTCCGCCCTGCACGCCGGGCTTTCGTTCGTGCAGTGGCGCCGGCCGCTGTCCGCGCCGAACCGACGCCTGGTGGCGGGCGCCTTGCTCGCGGCGGCGCTGGCGGCGGGGCTGGCCGCGCCGCAATGGCTGCCCACCGCCGAGGTGGCCTGGCGGTCCGAGCGGCAGCGGCTCGCGGCGGCGGAGCGCACGCTCTGGTCGGTGCATCCCGCGGCGCTGATCGAGACCGTGGTCCCGGTGTCGCTCGGCGCGCTGCCGCTGAGCGCCGAGCGGCGCCTCGCGTTCTTCGACGGCCGCGAGCCCTTCCTGTTCTCGCTCTACCTCGGCCTGCCGGCCGCCGCGCTGGTGGGCGCGGGGCTGCTGCTCGGGAAGGGGCGCCGGCTGGCCGTGGCGGCGACGGCAGGGGCCCTGCTGCTGGCGCTGGGAAGGCACACGCCGGTCTACGCGGTCGCGTCGGCCGCGATCCCGGTGCTCGGCAGCTTCCGCTATCCCGCGAAGGCGATGGCCGTCGTCGCGCTCGGCTGGGCGCTGCTGGCCGGCATCGGCTTCGACGCCTGGCGCGACGCGCCGCCACGCCAAGCCGGGCGCGGGCGGTGGGTCGTGGTCGCCGCGGTTGCGCTCGCGCTGCTGGCGCTGGCCGTGCTCCTGGCGGTCCACCTTGCGCCGGAGCGCATCGGCGCGGCGCTGCTGCACCAGCCGGATCCCTTCGGCCGCTCGCCGCGGGCGCTGCTGCGGCAGGCGACCACGGACGTGTGGGTCGCGCTGGCCGCCGCGGCGGCGGTCGTGGCGGCCGCGGTGTCGCGCCGGCGCACCGCGCGGGCCGGGCCGGCGGCGTGCGCGGTGGCGCTGCTCGGCGCCGGCGAGCTCGCCTGGTCCCATCGCGACGCGAACGCGACCGCGGCCCGCGACCTGCTCGCCTATCGCCCCGAAGTCGCGGCCGCGGTGATCCAGGAGGACGGCCAGCGGCTCTACGTCTACGACTACGCAGGCTTCGAAGGCAAGGCGATGGAGCACCTGGGCCGTGCCAGCCCTTACCGCCTCGCCGTCACGCCTCCCGGGCTCACTCCGGCGGAGGCGCAGGCACTCGCGCTGCGCGTGTACCCGGTGCCCCCCCAGCCCGCGATCTGGCGGCTGTATGGCAGCTTCGAGCTCGACGGACGGCGGCTCTTCCCGCCCTACCTGGCCGACCTGACCGCGTTCCTGCGCGTGACCGAGGGCACGCCCGAGCACCGCCGCCTGCTGCGGATCGGCGCGGTGCGTGACGTGGTCGCGCTTCACGAGCGGGGCTTCGAAGACCTGGTGCCGGTCGCCACGTTTCCGAGCCTCTTCCCCGAGAACATCCGGCTCCTCCGGGTGCCCGACGCCTTGCCGCGCGCCTACGCGGTCGGCGGAAGCCGGATCGCGGATGGGCGGTTCGCGCTGGAACGCGTGCTGGTGGATCCGGCGTTCGATCCCACGCGTGAGGTGGTCCTGGCCGACGGAACGCCGCGGGCCGCGCCCGCGGGCTTCCAGGCGCGCGCGACGATCCTGGAGCTGCGGCCCGACCGCGTCGTGGTCGAGGTGACGGCGAGCCACGAGGCGTTCCTGGTGCTGGTGGATGCGTACGATCCCGGCTGGCGCGCCACCGTGGACGGGAGCACCGCGCCGGTGCTGCGCGGCAACCATGCGTTCCGGGCGGTGGCGGTGCCCGCGGGCACGCACCGGGTCGAGCAGCGGTACCGGCCGCGTGCTCTCCTCGCGGGGCTCGCCCTGGGCGCGGTGGCGTTGGTGGCCGGGATCGCGCTCCTCGCGCGTGGG
>DATBIZ010000047.1:0-15155 GCA_036556645.1 Vicinamibacteria bacterium
GCCCAGAAGAAGACGACGGCCGCCAGCGTGATGAAGATCGGCGGGTTGGTCAGGAAATTGACCGCGTCCTTGAGGGCTTCGACGATGGCCATGCGCGGGATCTCTCTAGAGCGGCCCGGAGATGCCGCCGTCCTTGCGCACGCGCCAGAAGTGCACCGCCATCAGGATGCCGGCCACCAGCGGGATGCCCACGCAGTGCAGCACGTAGAAGCGGAGGAGCGCGCCCTCGCCCACGAACCGGCCGCCCAGCAGCGCGAAGCGCGCGTCCGAGCCCGCGTGCACCATCTTCACCCCGCCCAGGGCCAGCAGCTGCGCTCCGGGCCCTTCGTGGCCGAGCAGCGGCGTCGCGCGCGCCATGTTCGAGCCGACGGTGATGGCCCAGATGGCGAGCTGGTCCCAGGGGAGCAGGTAGCCGGTGAACGAGAGCAGGAGCGTGAGCACGAGCAGGATCACGCCCACGTTCCAGTTGAACTCGCGCGGCGGCTTGTAGGAGCCGGTCATGAACACGCGGAACATGTGCAGCCACACCGTGATCACCATGGCGTGGGCGCCCCAGCGGTGGATCTCGCGCATGATCCCGAGCGGCACCTGCTCCGCCAGGTCCACGATGTCCATGTAGGCGTAGGCCACCGTGGGCCGGTAGTAGAACATCAGCAGCAGGCCGGTGAAGGTCTCCACCAGGAACAGGAAGAACGTGAGCCCGCCCATGCACCAGGTGAACTTGAGCCGCACGCCGCTCTTGCGGATCTTCACCGGGTGCAGGTGCAGGAACACGTTGGTCATCACCACCAGCACGCGGT
The DNA here is from genome assembly GCA_036556645.1 of Vicinamibacteria bacterium. Lineage (GTDB taxonomy): Bacteria > Acidobacteriota > Vicinamibacteria > Fen-336 > Fen-336 > DATKEG01. The sequence continues at coordinate 801 of DATBIZ010000047.1, forward strand.
TGCGGTTCGTGCTCGGCATCCCGTGGCGGAAGACGGACCGCCAGATCTGCGTCTCGGTGATGTAGTCCCAGGTCCGGCTCAGGAACGACTCTTGCGGCTTGGTGGCCATCAGCTCAGGCCTTCAAGAAGGATTCCGGGTTTTCCCACTCACCCTTCTCCTGTTGAAACTTGACGGACTTGTCGATCATGATCTGGCCGTCGTCGGCCAGCACGATGCGCGCGCGCTCCAGCGGCCGCGGGGCGGGGCCCTCGAAGTTCACCCCGCTCTTGTAGAACCCGCTGCCGTGGCACGGGCACTTGAACTTGTTCTCGGTGGAGAGCCAGTTGGGCGAGCAGCCCAGGTGCGTGCAGACCGCGATCAGCGCGTAGAAGCCCTCCGGCTCGCGCACCACCCACACGCTGAACGCGTCCTTCCAGCGCGTGTCCACCTCGCCCACGTTGTACTCGGCGGGGAAGCCGGCCTTGAACGACTGGGGCGGCTCGAACAGCACGTTCGGGAACAGGAAGCGGGCGGTGGCCACCAGGCTCGAGGCGCAGGCCGCGGAGAACGCGACCCAGCCGACGGGCAGCGACCACTTCATGAAGCTGCGGCGCGAGACCGCCGCGTCCGATGAGGCGGCGGCCGGCGCGGGCGGCTTCTGGGCGGCGACCGCCGACGCGGTGGTGACGCCGCCGGGTGCGGGCGCGGGGCGCGCGGCGGCGCCGGCGGCCGCCGTGGTGCCGGCCTGCGCGCCGGGGTTCGGGCCGCCCGCCGCCGGCGTCACCGGCCCCGGCGTGTTCAGGGCGGCCGGCGCCGCGGCCGCGGCCGCCGCCGGAGGAGTCGCGGCCGCCGGCGCGGGCACCGCGGGCGCTCCCGCGGTCGCGGCCGGAGCGACCGCGTTCGAGCGCGGCGCGGGCGCGGCCTGGGCGGGCGCCTCGGGTGTCGCGGGGGTCATCGGCGGCGTGGGCACCGGCGCGCCCGGCGTGTGCACCGCGCCCGGCGCGGGCGTGGCGGCGTCCTTCTCCTGCGCCGCCTTCACCGCGCCCGGAGCGGGCGCAGGCTTCGCCTCGTTCTCGTCAGCCATGAATGAAAACCTCGCCTCGTCGGATGGGAGCGGCCTGAAGCCTGATCATTCTGAGCGAAGTGCGGTCATTCTACCTTCGACCCGGGGTGTGTCAACCTTCGACTCGCGCGCCTGGGCCTGTGCTTCCAGGGCCAGGCGCGCCGCTTCGCGCACTCTCAGGCTGGGATCGCTCTCTCGCGCGCGCAGGAGCGCCTCGCGCAGCCGCGGGTCGCCCAGCACGGCCGCGGCGCGCACCGCCTCCATCACCGCGTCGTCGCGCTGGTCGGGCGACAGCTCCGGCAGGGCCGCGAGCTGCGCGCGGTCCATCATCTGCAGCAGCACCGGCGCCCCGCGCGCGTCGCCGTGGCGGGCGAGCGCGACCGCGGCGTTCCAGCGGACGTCGAGCGCCTCGTCCTCGAGGGCGGAAGCCGCCGCCTCGCGCGCCTCCGGCGCGCGGAAGCTCCCCAGCGCGTGCACGGCGGCCTTGCGGAAGCCGGCGTCGTCGCTGTGCGCGAGCGCGAGCAGGTCCCCCAGCGCGGCGGGGTCGCCGATCGCGCCCAGGGCCCAGGCCGCGTAGATCACCGACTGCGCGTCCGGAGAGGCGGCGCCCTGGCGCACCGTGCGCAGGAGCTCCGGCACCGCGCGCGGGTCGCCCAGCCGGCCCAGGGCGACGGCCAGGTAGCGCCGCACGAGCAGGTCGTCGCCCCCGCGCCCCTCGGTCTCCTGGAAGAGCGCGACCACCTCGGGCACGAAGCGCGCGTCGGCGCGCGCCCTCTGCAGGTCGCTCTCCGACTCCAGCGCGTTGGCCAGCGCGTAGGCGGCCTGCCAGCGCTTGATGTTGAACAGGCCGCCGCCGGTGCGCACCTCGGCCAGCATCGCGCGCGGGTCCTTGGGCCCGCTGGCCACGAGCCCGAAGACGACGAACACCGCCACGCACACCGCGACGATCGCCATCGGGAAGATGAAGAACTGCAGGACGAGGAAGGGGGTGGTCTGGCGCGCGGACTCGTCCGTCGCGCTCTCCGCCCCGGAGGCAGGGGTCTCGGTGACGGTGCTCATGCGGCGGCCAGTATGGCGCGCGGAGCGTCCGCGCGGCAAATGGGCTCATCGCGGGGATCGCCCGGGCCGGGCGCGCGCGACGCGCGGAGGCGCCCGCTAGCTCGCCCGCACGCGGTCGCGGAGGCGGCGGAGGGTCAGCTCGACGTCGATGATCAGCGCCTCCGTGGTGTTGTCGAGCTGGTCGAGGCCGCGGTGGAACATCGCGTAGTCGGCCTGGTCCGGCTCGTCCGCCTCGGCCAGGTTCTCGAGCCGCGCCGCCCACTCCATCAGGCTCTGCAGGCTGGCCTCGCCGTGCGAGTCCATGTGCGAGGTCTCCGTGCGCCCCAGGTCCAGCCCGCGCAGGAACGCGCCGATCTCCCGGCGGCGGTGTTTGGCCCGCTCGACGACGCCGGCGAAGTTGCGCCGCGCGGGCGGGCGCATCGGCAGCAGCGGCTCGATGGATCCCGACTCGAACCGCTCCGAGAGCCCTTCGGCGTAACGCGTCAGCTCCTGGCGCTCGCGCTCGGCCTCGCCCTCCGGCGCGGCCTTCTTCGCGAGCAGCTCGCCGACCCCCGGTTCGATCGCCGCGTGCTCGGCCGCCACCACGCCGCGCAGGAAGTACTGCACCTCGTCCGGCCCCTGCGCGCCCCCGGGCACCAGCAGGTCGCCCGGCTGGAAGCCGGGCATGCGCTGGGCGAGCGAGCTCTTGCGCTGCTTCTTGCCCGCGCCGGCCGGCCGGGCGCCCGCGGGTCGCGGCGAGGGAACGGTCTTGCCCGCCCCCGCGGCCGCGGCGGCGCCGGGGGTGGGATGCGCGCCGGCCTTGGCCGGCCCGGCGCCGGCCGGCTTCGCGCCGGCGGCGGCCGGCTTGCCCGGGACCGCGACCGGGGCCGCGGCGGGGCGGGCGGGTTTGGCCGGAGCCGCGGCCGCGCGCGCCGGCCGGGCGGGCGCGGAATGCGCCCTGGCTGCGGGCCTCGCCGGCTTGGAGTGTCCCTGGGCCGCCTTCTTGCGGGTCGCGCTCCCGCTCTTGGGCTTTCCTTTGCGCGCGGCGCTCGGCATGCAGCCTCCTACTACGGCGAAGATTCTCGGGAGCCTTGAGCTATACCACACGCGCGTGCGCGCGGCGGACCGCGAAGAGACTACAGCGGAACGACCTTCGAGATCTTCTTCTGCGCGGCTTCCAGCTCGTCCGTGACGATGTCGGTGACCTCCTCGATCGCGCGGCGGCCGCGCTTGACCAGGTTCGCGCGCTCCCGGTTGATCTTCTTCATCATCCGGCGCTTCTCGTCGTCCACGCCGCGCGAGAGCCTCCGGCGCGTCTCCTCGCCGCTGGTGGGAGCCAGCAGGAGGGCGACCGCCGCCCCGATCAGGCCGGCGGCCAGGACCACGCCGAGGGTCTTCAAGGTCTGCATGCTCTCCTCCGTGCGGCCGCGACCGGGCCGCCGTACGCCCATAAATAGAAGATACGCCGGCCGGCTCTATCGCGTGGCGATCCCCGCGATCTGCCGCGCCAGGTCCAGCAGGGAGGGCCCGATGCCCTCCAAATTCGTGAGCAGCACCACCGACAGCCTCTGCTCGGGCCGCATGTAGAGCACCGTGCTCACCCGGGGCTGCCCGCCGGTGTGCCAGACCTCGCGCACGCCGTCGCGCTCGCCCAGGAACACCCCGAGCCCGCTCCCGGTGAGCCGCCCCTCGCGGGTGGCCTGGCGCGTCATCATGCGCGCGAGGGTGTCCTTCTGCAGCAGCACGCCGCCCTGCAGCGCCATGGCGAAGCGCGCCACGTCTTCGGCGGTGGCCAGCAGGCCGCCGCCCGGGATCTTGTTGCTGGTGTCGGCGAGCGGCGAGTTGCGCAGCTCGCCGGTGCTGGACTTCTGGTAGCCGCGCGCCCGGTTGGGCACGATCGCGAACACGTCGTCCGCCTGCGCGCGCTCCATCCCGGCCGGCCCGAACACGTTGCGCCGCACGTATTCCAGGAAACCCAGGCCCGAAGCGCCCTCCACCGCCGCCCCCAGCAGGTTGTACCCGTAGGAGCTGTACAGGAAGCTGGTGCCGGGCTCGAACTCCAGCGGGTCGTCCCGGAACATGGCCAGGCCGTCCGTGACGGTGGCGTAGTGGCGCGTGCTCTCCATCTCGCCGTCCGCGTACCAGCGCACGCCGCCCATGTGCGCGAGCAGGTGGCGGCAGGTGAGCGGCCACGGTTTCGCCGGGAACGAGGGCACGTACCTCTGCACCGGCGCGTCGAGGTCCAGCTTGCCGGCCTCCGCGAGCTGCAGGACCGCGGTGGCGGTGACCGTCTTGGCGATAGAGCCGAGCCGGTACGCCGTCGAGGCGGTGGCGGGGACGTTGTTCTCGACGTCGGCGCGGCCGAACCCGGCCGACCAGCGCAGCTCGTGGTCGAGGGCCACCGCCGCGCTCACGCCGGGGATGCCCAGGCGCGACATCTCCGCGGCGATCGCGGCTTCGATGGCCGCGACCTTCGGTGCCGGCAGCGGGGTCTGCGCCCCGGCGCGCGCGGCGCAGAGCAGCAGGACGATCGCGGGGGCGATCGGGCGCCGTTTCACCTGCCTATCTTCGCCCGTGTCCGGCCGGACCGTGGGCCGTCATTCCAGCCAGTCGCGGTCCTTCAGCTTCTTCGGGAGGTATTCCTCGGTGATGAAGCTGATCCCGCGGCGGGAGAGGGCCTCCAGCTCGAACTTCTGGCCGCTCTTCACCCTCTCCTGGATCTCGCGCTGCCACCGCGCGTGGCGGAACCACGGGTACGCGAGCATCTGCCTGGCGCGCGCGTTGTCGCCGTCGTCCATGCGGATGGCCACGTTGTTCGGGAGCTGGTACTTCTCCTTGTCGAACGAGGACAGGCCCACGAACCGCGCGTCGGGCACCGCCATGCGCATGGACTCGTAGGCCAGGTTGATCGAGCCCTGCTTCATCACGCTGTAGATGTAGAAGCCCCAGGGGTCGTTGTCCACGAGCACGTACACGGGCAGGTTCAGCTCGGAGTGCAGGCGCTGCACCAGGCGGCGCACGCCGCGCGGCGGCTGCCCTCCGCCTTGCACGATGATGCAGTGATTGCGCTTCCAGTACTTGTCCTCGTTGAAGCGGGTCCAGACCGCGTCCTTCTCGATCAGCAGCACGTATTTTGCCTCGTGCTTGCGGAACGTGATCACGTTCGCCTCGACGATGGAGGGCACCGCCCAGCCGCCCGAGCCCATGCGCCGCAGGTCGATGGTGTCGCCGGTGTCGGTGATGGTGATCGGGCCGACCATGGACCCCTTGCGCGCGGCGAACAGGTGCAACTCCTCGCGCAGCGAGTCCACCGTGACCTCGAGGTCCTCGATGATGGGGTCGCTCTCGTCCTGCTCCTCGAAGGTGTTCTGCCGCGTGTCGCCGATGGTGTGCTTGGTGACGTAGTAGAGGTCGCGGATGCTGGTGGTCTTCCCCGACTCGATCAGCTCCTTGCAGGCCTCGCTGACCAGGAAGGTCTGCATGAACTTGCGGGCCATGGCGACGTTGAAGAAGTAGCGTTTCTGCTTCTGGTCGCCCAGCTCGACCAGCCGCTTCTTGTCGCTCCAGGTCACGTTGGCCAGCGAGCGCACGGGGATCTCCAGGAAGGGGTTCTTCCCCTTGCTCACGCTCTTGAGCACGCCTTCGGCGAGCTTCTCGATCTTGGCCGCCGTCTTCTTCGAGATCCGGTCGGTCCTGCGGGCGGTGGTCGCGGTCTTGGGCACCCTGCGTTACTCCTCGTCCTCGCGGCGCGCCCGGGCCTTCTTCTTCGCCTCGCGCGCCTCGGCTTCCAGGGCTTTCTGCTCTTCCTTCATCTCCGCCGCGGTCACCTTGTGCGCCACCTCCAGGAACTCCTTCTTGATCGGGTCCGGCTTCCTCCCGGTGATCTTGCCGATGGCCGCCGCCACCTCCTCGATGTACAGCTCGAAGATGCTGCGGCGCTGGGCCTGGTAGTCGGCGGCCTTGCGCTTGCGGATGAAGGTGGCCAGCTTGCGCCCGCAATCCTGGGCCGCGAGCTGGATCTCCTTGATGATCTCCGGGTAGTGGGCCACCGCCTCCTTGGACTCGCTGGTGAACGGGACCCACACCGAGGCGATGTGGACGAGCAGCGCCATCGGCCCGACCGGCAGCGAGCCCTTCGGCTGGCTCAGGAGGTAGTTGCGCCAGTCGGTGCGCACCACCGCCTCGGTGACGCCGCAGGCGCCGCGCTGGAACAGCAGCGGCACGCGGTTGGCGAAGCGGAAGAGCTCGATCGGCTTGTCCGGGGGCCAGCTCCCGCCGTAGGCGAGGCCGACCTCGATCTGGAACGGGTTGCCGCGGTAGACCTTCGGCGAGCGCGTCACCGTGGCGATGAAGTAGTTGTGGCCCTTGATCTTCTCGACGCCCTCCTCGGGCGGCGCGTCGGGCACGGCTTCGGGCGTCGCCTCGGCGGCCGCGTCCTTGTTCTCGCGCCTGCCCTTCGCGGGCTTCTTCGCGGCCTTCATGCCGGCCGAGTCGAGGTCGAGCTGCGTGTTCTCGTCGCCGGCGTCGCCTTCGCTCTCGATCACGTTGAGGAAGCTGACCAGCCCCTTCTTCATCAGCTCGTCGCCGATCGGGCTCAGGCAGTTGGTCGGAGGGCTCATCAGCTTGGTGGCCGCGATCGCCTTGTGCAGCTCCTCGGCCATCTGGCGGTTCTCGCCGAGCACGCGCGGGCGGACCGTCTTCCTGCCCCAGGGCACCTGGGCCAGGATCTCGTCGGCGGCCGAGGACGACACGCGGCTGAAGGCGGTCTGCAGAAGGCCGCGCACGTCGTGGCTCTTGGACTCCCGCGCCATCAGCATCAGCTGGCCGAGCTCCACGCCGTGCGGGTGGGGCTTGATCTCGGCTGCCTCCTTGGGCAGCTCGTTCGTGGCCCGCGGGAACGTGAGCGTTTCGTTCCCCGGCTTGTCCGCGCTGGCTCGCTGGGCGGCGCCGACCGGTCGCGTGTAGTGGATCGTCGCGTGGGGGTTGGCGAGTGCCGTGTGCTCCACGTAGCGGTTGACGAAGCGCTGGCCCTGTTGCCAGTTGGCGACGATCTCGAGCTCGACGCGCGTGCCGTTGTCCTGGTGCCACTGCGCGAGCGCGTCGTCATGGGTGACGACCGGCTCGTTCTTGCGGGTGTCGAGCTGGATGTCGAACACGTGTGCGGCCTTGTTCCTGCCGACGCGGCTGGTCACCCGGATCGGCTTGCCGGTCGTGATCTGGCCGTACATGGCCGCCGCGGAGATGCCGATGCCCTGCTGCCCCCGCGACTGCTTGAGTCGATGGAACTTGCTTCCATACAGCAACTTCCCGAAGATCTTCGGCACCTGCGCCTTCACGATCCCGGGGCCGTTGTCCTCGACCACCACGAGGAACCGCCCCTCGCCCCTGGTCAGCTCGCCGCCGCCCTTCGCCGCCTCGAGCGCGAGGTCGTGCACCTCGATGCGCAGCTCCGGAAGGATGCCGGCCTCCTCGCAGGCGTCGAGCGAGTTGTCCACGGCCTCCTTGATCGTCGTCAGCAGCGCCTTCGAAGGGTTGTCGAAGCCGAGCAGGTGGCGGTTCTTCGCGAAGAACTCGGAGACCGAGATCTCGCGCTGCTTGCCCGCCATCGCCTCGGCGGTGCTGCGGCGGGCGCGCGCCTCGGGCGTGGTCGGCAGCGGCACCACCTTGGGCGAGGGCTCCGGCGGCGGCTCCGCCGGGGCGGCGACCGGCGGCCGGACGGGCCGCGGCGCCGCGGCCGGCTCGTCGAACAGCCCGAGCTGCGGCCGGGCCGGCCGTCCGCCCTTGCGCTCGGCCTTCGCGGACTTCTGCGCGGATCCCCTGGGCAAACCCCTGATTCCTCCCGAAATAGTCCAGGCTAGCATGCACGCCGGGCGGTCAGCCGAGGTCATTTGCGGTTGAATAGGCAGGTGGCGCTGACCTACGGCGAATACCTGAAGGTCCCCGAGCTGCTCTCGCTGCAGGAGCTGCTGTCGGACCCGCCGCACCACGACGAGACGCTCTTCATCGTCGTGCACCAGGCGTACGAGCTGTGGTTCAAGCAGGTGCGGCACGAGCTCGACAGCGCCCGCGCGCACCTCGGCGCGGACCGGGTGGTGGAGGCCACGCGGCTGCTGCGCCGGGTGGTCGAGATCCAGCGCCTGCTCATCACGCAGGTGCGCATCCTGGAGACCATGCGGCCGCAGGACTTCCTCGGGTTCCGCTATCACCTCAACCCGGCCTCCGGGTTCCAGTCCGTCCAGTTCCGCGAGGTGGAGTTCGCGCTGGGGATGAAGGACCCGGCCATCCTCGGCCGGATCGTGTGCTCGCCGGCGGAGATGGACCGCCTGCGCGCCCGGCTCGCCGCGCCGTCGCTGAGCGACGCGGTGGACGCGCTGCTCGTGCGGCGCGGGTTCGAGCGCACGCCCGAGCCGCCGCTCGCGCCGGACGGGCGCAGCCAGCCGGAGGAGTGGCGCTTGCGGGCGCTGGTGCGGGTCTACGAGGATCCGGAGGCCCACGCCGACCTGGCCGCGCTCTGCGAGGTCCTGATCGAGATGGACGAGCTGCTCGCGCTCTGGCGCGCGCACCACGTCCACATGGTCGAGCGGATGATCGGCCATAAATCGGGTACCGGAGGCAGCGAAGGCGTGGCGTACCTGCAGACGACGCTTCCGAAACGCGCGTTCCCCGACCTGTGGGGCGTGCGGACGCGGCTGGGCGGCGAGCCGCGCTGAACGCGCGCGGACGCCTCCGCGGCGCGTCCGACTCGTGTATGTTGAATTCAAGGACCGGGAATCAGGAGCCTTGGAGCGAGTCACGCCGAAACGGACGTGTGGCTTCGTGGCGGCCGCGATGGCCGCCACGCTGGGCGCCGCGGCACGCACGCCGGCCGACGAGCTGCAGCTCACCCCGTCCTTGTTCGTCGGCGCCTCCTACGACGACAACCTGTTCGTGACCCTGCCGCCGCGCTACGCGGCCGGCCTGATCGTGCGGCCCGCGTTCGACGCCACCTACCGTCCCTCGTCGCGCCTGACCTTCATCGCCTCCACCGGGTTCGACACCGAGTACTTCGGCGACTCCGCCGTGACGCGCTGGTGGGCGGGCCGCAGCGTGGCCCTGTCCGCCGGCTACCTCCTGGACCCCAACACGACGGTCTCGCTGGCCGGCCGCTACGCGCTGACCTGGTACCCGGGGACGCTGGTGCCCACGCTCGGCTTCGAGTACGGAAGGCGCCAGGCCGAGATGATCACGCTCGGCGCGTCGGTGCGGCGCCGGGTGCGGAACCGGCTCAGCCTGCAGGCCGGCTATACCGTGGAGTCCCTGCGGCTGGCGGGCACGGACCGCGAGCTGCACTCGCAGTTCTCGGGGGACACGAGCGCGGCGCTGGCGATCTCGCCCACCACGACCGTGACCGTGCGGGGCGGGCCGCGGTACGTGTTCGGGAAGCTCACCCCGCACGTCGGCCTCACCGTGGACACGCGCCGGGAGAGGATCGAGCTGTCCGCCGACTACGGCCGCGGCAAGAACGTCGCCTTCGACCGCCCCCTGCTGACCGAGGCCTACAGCCTGCGCGCGACGTACCGGCTCTCGCCGCGGGCCACGCTCTCGGTGTCGCCCGGGCTGTACCGGCACTGGGAACGGGCGGACGAGCAGCGTGTGTGGCGCGTGGGCGCCCAGGCCACCTGGCGCGTCCACCGGCTGGTCGGCATGCACGCGAGCTACCAGTACATCCGGCAGGCGCTCGGCCTGGCCGCGCGCGTGGGGGCGGCGGCCGCGCGCTGGCCGACGACCCGCAGCACGCTGATCGCGGGGTTCACGGTGGCGGCCCCGCGCGGGGAGGTCGCGAAGTGAGGAAGATGACGGGCCGCTGGTGCGTGGCCTCATTCCTGGCCGTGGCGTCTCCGCTCGCGGTCGTCGCGCAGGGGAACGACGTCACCGGGGGCCCCGCCGCGGGCGCGGCCTCCTCCGAGTACCGGATCGGCCCCGAGGACGTGCTGCACGTGATCGTGTGGCAGAACACCGACCTGACGCGCGTCGTGCCGGTGCGGCCCGACGGCCGGATCTCGCTCCCGCTGGTCAACGACGTCCAGGCCGCCGGGCTCACGCCGATGCAGCTCCGCGAGGTGCTGAAGGAGAAGCTCGCGGACTACGTCGCGGCCGCGGAGATCTCGGTGATCGTGGCCGAGGTGCAGAGCTTCAGCGTCTCCGTGCTCGGCAAGGTGCAGAGCCCCGGCCGCTACAAGCTGAAGAGCCCGACCTCGGTGCTCGACGTGCTGGCCCTGGCCGGCGGCTTCCAGGAGTTCGCGGACACCGACCGCATCGTGATCCTGCGGCCGCAGGCCGCCGCCGACGGCAAGGCCGCCCCGGGCGCATTCAAGCGTCTCTCGTTCAACTACAAGCGGGTGATCACCGCGGGCGGCGAGAGCGAGAACCTGGCGCTGCAGCCGGGCGACATCGTGGTGGTCCCGTGACGCCCCCGGGACGGACGAGCGTGATCGACGACGCGGACCACCCGGGTCCCGGCCTCGCCGCGGGGCTGGCCGCCCTGCACCGGCGCCGCTGGCCGGCGCTCGTGGTCGGCGTGCTCGCGCTGACCGCGGTGGTGAGCGTGGTCGCGTTCCTGCCGGACATGTACGAGTCGAGCGCCACCGTGCTGATCGACCGGCAGCAGATCCCGGACGAGATCGTGCGCTCCACCGTCACCAGCGGGCTCGAGACGCGCCTGCACACGATCAGCCAGGAGATCCTGAGCCGCGCGCGCCTGCAGGCGCTGATCGAGGCCTTCGACCTCTACCCCGAGATGAGGCGCAGCGCCCCCGCCGAGGAGGTGGTGGAGCGCATGCGCGAGGACATCGAGCTGGAGCTCCGGGGCGGCGTGCAGCGCGGCGACCGGCCGGCCACCGTGGCCTTCACCATCGGCTACAGCGGCCGGGAGCCGCGCAAGGTGGCGGCGGTGACGAACACGCTGGCCTCGTTCTACATCGAGGAGAACCTGAAGGTGCGCGAGCGCCAGGCCGCGGGCACCTCCGAGTTCCTGCGCGTGCAGCTCGAGGAGCTGAAGCGGAAGCTGGAGCTGCAGGAGCAGGCGGTCGGCTCGTTCAAGGAGCGTCACATCGGCGAGCTGCCGCAGCAGCTCGAGGCGAACCTGGCCACCATCGAGCAGCTCAACGCCCGGATCCGTCTCAACAGCGACCAGCAGGTCCAGTTCTCCGAGCGCCGGGCCATCGTGCAGGACCAGCTCGACGAGGCGGAGGCCCAGGGCGCGACCGGCAGCCCGCGCGCGCTCGCGCAGCGGCTCGAGGAGCTGAAGCGGCAGCTCGCGGGCCTCAAGGCCCGCTACAGCGACCGTTACCCGGACGTCGTGCGCGTGAAGGCCGAGATCGCGTCGGTCGAAGAGCAGCTCGCGCGCGCGGACGCGGCGCCCCCGGCCGCGACGGCCGCCAGCCCGCAGGTGGTGCAGCTCCGCACCGCGCTCGCGGAGCTCGAAGCGCGCATCCGCAGCCTGCAGGCGGAGGGCCAGGCGCTGCACGCGGAGCTGTCGCGCTACCAGAGCCGCGTGGAGAACGTGCCGCGCACGGAGCAGGAGTTCCAGCGCCTGGCCCGCGACTACGAGGCGAGCAAGGAGCAGTACCGGTCGCTGCTGATGCGGCAGAGCGAGGCCGAGGTCGCCGCGAGCATGGAGCAGCGGCAGAAGGGCGAGCAGTTCCGCATCATCGAGCCGGCGGTGGCGGCCGAGAAGCCGGCCGCGCCGAACCGGCCGCTGATCTTCTTCCTGGGCAGCATCGTGGCCGTGGGGCTGGCGCTGGCCACGGTCTTCGTCGCGGAGCAGCTCGACACCTCCTTCCACGACGCGGAGGCCCTCCGCACGGCGAGCCGCGCGCCGGTGCTGGCGACCATCCCCTACATCGACACCGCGGAGGGCCGCCGGCAGCGGCGCCGGCGCACGACGCTGGCCGCGGCCGGCGTGACCGCCGGCGTGGTGGCCATCGTCGCCCTGTCCTACCTGCTGGCCGGCACGGACGACGGGCTGCTGGCCGGCTTGATCCTGAAGTCCGGGTCCTGACATGAAGATCCCCGAGCGGCGGCTGGACGACGGCATCGCGGAGCTCCCGGGGGACAGGGCGCACGCGCCGAGCCGCGGGCGGCCGCTGCGCCCGCTCGACCGGCCCGAGGCCGGAGCGGCGGCGCCCGTGGCCCTGCGCGGCACCCCCTCCGCGGCGCATCCCGCCGGCCACCTGGTGAGCCTGGTGGCCCCGACCGGTTACGAGGCCGAGCAGTACCGGATCCTGCGGCACACGATCGAGCAGCGGCGCACCGCGGACGGCGTGTGCGTGGTCGCGGTCACGAGCCCGGGTGGGGGCGAAGGCAAGACCTCGACCGCGATCAACCTGGCCGGCGCGCTGGCCCAGGCTCCCGGCTCGCGCGTGATGCTCGTGGAGGCGGACCTGAGGCAGCCGACCGTGCTGCGCCAGCTCGGCGTGCCCGACCGTCCGGCGAACGCGCGCGGGTTCGCCGAGGCGGCCCAGGACGCCGCGGTGACCCTGGCCGAGATCACGCTCGTGCTGACCGACTTCAACCTGGCGGTCGTCCCCGCCGGCGCGCCGGTGACCGCGCCCTACGAGGTGCTGCGCAGGCCGCGCGTCGCGGAGCTGATCGCGGAGGCGCGCCGGGGCCACGACTTCGTGATCCTCGACACGCCGCCGGTCGTACCCTGTCCCGACTACCGGGTGCTCGAGCCCCACGTGGACGGCACGCTGCTCGTCGTCGCCGCCGACCGCACCACGCGGGAGATGGCGGACGCGGCGCTGCAGGTGCTCGACCCGGGCAAGCGGCTCGGCCTCGTGCTCAACGGCGAGCGGCGGCCGCCGCACCGGCGGGGGTACTACTACTCCGGGGCGCCGCGGCCCCGCCCTCGCTTCCGTCTGCCATGGCTGCGCCGGGACAGGTAAAGCGCGCGGTCGACGCCGCGCGTCCGCGGGCGGGCGCGCCCGCCGGCGTCCGCTCCTCCACGATGACCCGGGCCCGGCCGATCCAGATCGTGATCGCGGACGACCACGCGATCTTCCGCGAGGGGCTGCGGCGCCTGCTCGAGGCGCAGCCGCAGTTCAAGGTCGTGGGGGAAGCGGGCGACGGCGCCGAGGCCGTCCGCCTCGTCCGCCGGCTGCGCCCGGACATCCTGCTGCTGGACATGGCCATGCCGCGGGTCGGCGGGGCGCAGGCGCTGGGCGAGCTGTCCGCCGACCCCGCCGGCGGCGTGCGCACGATCGTGCTGACCGCCGCCATCGAGTCGCCCGGCGTGCTCGAGGTCCTTCAGCTGGGCGCGCGCGGCGTGATCCTGAAGGAGGCCTCCACCGACCTCCTCTTCAAGTGCATCGACTGCGTCGCGGGCGGGCAGTACTGGGTCGGCCGCGAGGAGGTGGCCAACCTGGTCGAGTACATCCGCCGGGAGCCGGCCCCGCGCGAGCTGCGCGACCCCGGGGCGCTCACCAGCCGGGAGCGCGAGGTGGTGGCGGCGGTGGTCACCGGCCTCAGCAACAAGGACATCGCCCGCCAGTTCGCGATCAGCGAGCAGACGGTCAAGCACCACCTCACCCGCGTCTACGGCAAGCTCGGCGTGACCAGCCGCCTCGAGCTGGCGTTGCTCGCCATCCAGCGGCGCCTCACCGATCCGCCGCTCCGCTAGCCCTATCCATTTTCCGGACTGACACCCCCGTGCCTGGCACCTAGGTGCCAGGCGGCTACGACCTCCCGGCCATATCGGGACCGGAGCCCGGGCTCTACGTTGAATGGGTCAGCAACAAGTGTTCACGGCGCGGCGGTCGCGCCTTGATATCGGCAAAGGAAAGGGCTGGCCACTGCAGGTGCGTGCGCCGCGCTTCACCATAGAGATCCCCCTCTACTTCCGGCAGCGTGGCGAAAGCGCCTGGCGGCAAGGTATGACCGACAACATCAGCCGGTCCGGCGTCCTGTTCCGCACCACCGAGGCGCTCGACCGCGCCGCGCCGATCGAGATGCATTTCGCGCTGCCTCTGCAGGCCGCCGGCCACGCCGGCGCGGTGGTGGCCTGCCGCGGGCTCATCGTACGCGTCGTACCTCCCAGTTCCCCGGACGCTCTGCCCGGATTCGCCGCCACGATCTCCCGTTACCGCTTCGTGCGGCGGCGCGATCCCGCAGGTGCGTGAGGAGTAGAGATGGCGTTCACGTTGGCGTTCCTCGAAGCGGGCTCGGTGTTCGCGGCCGTCTGCCTCCTGATGGTGGCCGGGGCGGAACCGGCGCTGTTCGGCGGCTGGGCCGTCCC
>DATBIZ010000048.1:0-4142 GCA_036556645.1 Vicinamibacteria bacterium
GGAGGTGCATGGCTCCGGGGGCGTCGCCTACGCGGACCTCCTGCACGGGAACTCCATCGAGACCTACAGCACCGGCGGGTACGACTACGCGGTGGAGAAGGCGGGGACGACCGTGGGCTGGAGCTTCACCATGTACGAGGAGAACTGGAACTACGGCTTCCCGCAGGAGATGGCCCACTTCGTGGACTGCGTGCGCCACGACCGCGCCCCGCTCGTCACCGGCCAGGACGGCCGCGCCGTGCTCGAGGCGGTGTTCGCGGCCTACGCGTCCGCGGGGACCGGCCGCAAGGTGGCGCTCCCGTTCGCGACCGACGCCGCCCGGCCGATCGCGCTGTGGCGGCCGGCCGGCGTCGTGTAATGTCACCCTGGCTCGTGCGTCTGCAGGGATGAAAGGCGCAGAACGCGCCGGAAGAGGAGACGAGCCATGAAGAAGCGGAAGGGCTGTTGCGGCGGGTCGTGCGAGTGCGGGGGCGACTGCACCTGCGGCGGAGGCTGCTGATCGAGGCATGTGGCGCTCTGCTGCGCGTTTGCCTTCGACGATCGCGCCGCCACGGATGAACCGCGGCGGCCGCGGAAGGTGACGCTCCGCTCCGCGCAACACGCGGCCCCGCGCGCGACCGCCCCCGAGGTGGTCCGGGCCCTCGTGGAGAACCACGCCCGCTTCCTGGCCTTCCTGCAGCGGCGTGTCGGCTCCCGCGAGGACGCCGAGGACATCCTGCAGAGCGCCTTCGTGCGCGGCCTCGAGCGCGGGGCCGCCCTTCGCGACGAGGAGTCGGCCACCGCCTGGTTCTACCGGCTCCTCCGCAACGCCCTCGTGGACCACTACCGCCGCCGCGCCGCCGAGAAGAGGGCCCTGAGCAAGATGCCGCCCGCGCCCGAGACGACCGACGAGGAGCTGCTGGAGGTGGTGTGCGGGTGCGTGTCCGACCTCGCGCGGACGCTGAAGCCCGAATACGCGTCCGCGCTCGCGCGCGTCGAGGTGCAGGGCGCGAGCCTGCGCGCGTTCGCGGACGAGCAGGGGATCACGCCCAACAACGCGGCGGTGCGCCTGCACCGCGCCCGCCTGGCCCTGCGCCGGCAGGTCGCGAAGAGCTGCGGGACCTGCGCCACGCACGGCTGCCTCGACTGCACCTGCGGGGGGCCGGGCGGCTGTACGCCCCCTGTGAGCTAGATCAGGGGCGCTCGCGCGAGGCGCCTCAGGGGTTTGTCGCGGCCGGACCAGCCCGGCGCCGCCCGGTGAGGCCGCTCACTGAGGCGCGCCGCGGCGCCCCGGACACTCGGAGTGCGGGCGATCCCCCCGCCCGCGCTCCTGCTCAGAGCAAACCCGGAGCGATCCGGGGGCGCAGAGCCACGGGACCCTCGACCTCACACCCTTGACCGGGTCCGCCGAGCCGCCAGGAGAGCCAGGGCCAGGGGCCGGCCGGGATCTCCCGGCCGACGGAGGAGGTGTGCCGTGAAGCCGGTCCTCTCCCAGTCGAACGATGCCATCGCCGGGTCCGCGCACGAGGAAGCCGGACTGCGGCTGCTCGTCGAGCAGGCCGGCGTGCTGGCCTGGACCACCGACCGCGAGCTGCGCGTGACCTGGGGCCTGCGCTCGCCTGCCCTCACCGGCCTGGAGCAGAGGCTGGACGCGCTTCTGGGCGCGGGCGACGCGGCCGTGCCCGCCGTCGCCGCCCACCGCCGCGCGCTCGGCGGCCAGCCCGCGGAGTTCGACCTCGAATGGAAGGGCCGCGGCCTGCGGGTGCGCGTGGAGCCGCTGCGCCACGGCGACCAGATCGCGGGCGCGGTGGCGGTGGCGCTCGAGCGCAGCGCGCCTCCGCCGCCGCTCGGCGAGGAGCCGCCGGAGGTCGCGCAGGGCCGCGACGCGGTGACCGGGCTGCCGGGCCGCGCGCCGTTCCTCGACCGCCTGCGCCGCTGCATCGCGCCCGGCTGGTGCGCGGAAGGCCTGTTCGTCCTGCTGCTCGACCTCGACCGGTTCAAGGAGGTCAACGAGCGGTACGGCTTCGCGGGCGGCGACGAGCTGCTGGCGGCGGTCGGCGCGCGCCTCGGCGGCCGCGTGCGCGCGGTGGACACCGTGGCCCGCTTCGGCCCGGACGAGTTCGCGGTGCTGCTCACCCGCGTGCGTTCCGGCCACGATGCGGCGCGCGTGGCGGAACGGCTGCTGGCCGAGCTGCACGCGCCGTTCGACGTGCAGGGGAGGCTGGTGAGCGCCAGCGCCTGCATCGGCATCGCCGCCGGCGCGCCCGGGGCGCGCCCCGAGGACGTGCTGCGCGAGGCGGAGCGGGCGCTGGCCCGCGCGCAGGTGCTGGGACGGCCCGGCTACCAGACGCTGCCGTCGGTCTCGGACGCGCGCGAGGCCGCGCTGCTGCAGGTGGAGGCCGTCCTGCGCCGCGCGCTGGACCAGGCGGAGATCCAGGCGAGCTATCGGCCCACGGTGCTGCGCAAGGAGGGCCGCGTCCCCGGGTTCGACGTGGTGCTCTGGCGCCGCGCGCCCGCGGCCGAGGAGGGCAAGCCGCTGCCGCAGCCGATGCGCCAGGCCGGCTGAGACGGGTCCACCGCCCGGTCGCGGAGCACGGAGGGCGCAGAGGCCGTTCGCAGGGATGCCGTGCCCTGCGACCTCTGCGCCTTCGCGGCGAGGGACGCGACGCCCTTGCGGGCGCCGGCGCGGCGATATAGCTTGGCCTCCTTCCGCACAAGCCAGGAGGCCTCATGCGATCGTGGTTCCCCGCCAGCGCGGCGCTGGTCGGGCTGGCCATCAGCGTGGTCTCGCCCGTCGGCCCCCAGGCGGCCGCCCGCCCGAGCCTGGCCGCCTTCGACGCGCGGGCGCGCGCCCTGCTCGGGACGATGACCCTCGACGAGAAGGTCGGACAGATGACGCAGGGCGAGCACCCGCTCGCGGACGAGGCCGACGTCGAGCGGTACTTCCTCGGCTCCGTGCTCTCGGGCGGCAACGCCGACCCGAAGAGCAACCGCCTGCAGGACTGGACGGACCTCTACGACCGCTATCAGTCGCGGGCGCTGCGCACGCGGCTCAAGATCCCTCTCCTCTACGGCGTGGACGCCGTGCACGGACACAACAACGTGGCCGGCGCGGTCGTCTTCCCCCACAACATCGGGCTCGGCGCCACGCGCGACGCGAAGCTGGTCGAGGAGGTCGCCCGGGTCACCGCGGCGGAGGTGCGCGCCACCGGCATCCAGTGGACGTTCGCGCCCTCGGTCGCGGTCGCCCGCGACCAGCGCTGGGGCCGCACCTACGAGAGCTTCTCCGAGGACCCGCAGCTCGTGGCCGCGCTGGGCGAGGCGGCCGTGCGCGGCCTGCAGGGGCCGGCGCTGGACGAGCCGCTGCGCGTGCTCGCCTGCGCGAAGCACTACGTCGGCGACGGCGGCACCGCCTGGGGCACCGGCCTGCCCTCGAACGACGCGCCGGGCGGGCGCTTCCCGCTCGACCAGGGCGACACGCGGCTGAGCGAGGCCGAGCTGCGCCGGATCCACCTGCCCGGCTACGTCACCGCGATCGCGGCCGGCGTGGGCACGATCATGCCGTCGTTCAGCAGCTGGAACGGCGAGAAGGCCTCGGGCAGCAAGCACCTCCTCACGGACGTCCTCAAGGGCGAGCTGGGCTTCGAGGGCTTCCTGATCTCCGACTACAACGCGATCGACCAGCTCCCCGGCGACGCCCGCCGCGACGTGCAGCAGGCGGTCAACGCGGGCATGGACATGGTGATGGCGCCGGGCAAGCACCGCGAGTTCTTCGCCGCGCTGAAGTCGCTGGTGGAGGCGGGCGAGGTCCCGCTCGCGCGCGTGGACGACGCGGTGCTGCGCATCCTGCGCGTGAAGCTCGCGCTGGGCCTGCTGGAGGACGGCCGCTCGCCGCTGGCCGACCGCCGGCTGCACGCGCGGTTCGGGTCGCCCGAGCACCGCGCGGTCGCGCGCCGGGCGGTGCGCGGGTCGCTGGTGCTGCTGAAGAACGACCGCCGCGCGCTGCCGCTCTCGAAGTCGGCCCGGCGCATCCACGTGGCCGGCGCCAACGCGGACGACGTCGGCCGGCAGTGCGGCGGCTGGACGATCAGCTGGCAGGGCGCGGCCGGGCCGGTCACCACCGGGACCACGATCCTGGCCGGCCTGCGCGCGGCGGCGGGCTC
>DATBIZ010000049.1:0-15671 GCA_036556645.1 Vicinamibacteria bacterium
GAAGCCCTCTTGCATCCCCAGCTCCTTCTGGACGTCCTGGAGCTTCTTCTGCCGTGGGTCGACGGCCATCGTCACGCCCATCCGCCGCGCCAGCTCCAGGCGATAGGGGTTGACGTCGGTGATCACGACGAAGCGAGCGGCGGCGTGGCGCGCCACCGCGGCGGCCATGATGCCGATCGGGCCCGCGCCCGTCACCAGGACGTCTTCGCCCAGCACCGGGAACGACAGCGCGGTGTGCACCGCGTTGCCGAAGGGGTCGAAGATCGCGGCCACCTCGAGGTCGATGCCCGGCGCGTGCACCCAGACGTTGCTCATGGGCAGCACCAGGTACTCGGCGAAGGCGCCGGGGCGGTTCACGCCCACGCCCTTCGTGTCCGCGCACAGGTGCCGGCGGCCGGCCAGGCAGTTGCGGCAGCGGCCGCACACCACGTGGCCCTCGCCGCTCACGATCTGGCCGCGATGGAAGTCCACCACGTTGGCGCCGGTCTCGACGACCTCGCCCACGAACTCATGGCCCACCACCAGGGGCACGGGGATGGTCTTCTCGGCCCAGGCGTTCCACTTGTAGATGTGGAGGTCCGTCCCGCAGATACCGGTGCGGTGCACGCGGATCTTGACGTCGTTGATGCCGACCTCGGGCTCCGGCACGTCCTGCAGCCAGAGTCCGGGCTCGGCGCGGCTCTTGACCAGCGCCTTCACGGCGCCATTCTATTCGTGCGTTCGGGCTTTCGCGCCGACGGCGTCCAGCGATACACGCGGTCGCCGCCGGCGGAGACGAGGCGGGCTCACCACGCGCGCGGCCCCCTGCCGGTCGACGACGTGCCCGGCGGCGCGCACGTCGCAGGCCGCGGGCCCGTGGTCAGCGGACCAGCGTGCGCTCGCCGTCCTTGATCGTGCCCACCGACTTGTCCAGCAGCTCGACCCTGATCTTGCGCTTGCGGCCGGTGGCGGGGCCCTGGGGCTCGTAGCCGATCACGTGCTCCATGCGGACCTCGGTGGCGATCGCGCGCAGGATCTCGCCGAGCGCCTTCCGGTCGAGGTGGCCGGGCTCCCAGGCGCGGCCGCTCGTCTCCTGCGCGAGCTTGTCGAGGTCCCACTTCTTGTAGTCGTACATCGCGCGGTTGGGCGGGCCGCCGCCGAAGCCGCCGCGCATCGGCGAGGTGTCCTGGAACGCCTGGCTGAGCTTGACCGCGTAGACGCGCACGTCGTGGTCGAGCGCGGCCTGGATCGCCTCGCCCACCTTGCCGCCCCGGTTGTCCAGGCCGTCGGAGAAGATCACGACCGCGCGCGGAGCCTTCTCGCCCTCCGGCCGCTGCCGGAAGATGTCCGCGGCGGAGGCGTAGAGCCGCGTCCCCTGCCGGCGCGTCTCGTGGCCGAAGAGGACCGCCTCGTGGAAGCCCCCGACCAGGTCCGGCACGCTGCGCGTGGGCGGCGTGAAGCAGCGCAGCTCGCCGCCGAAGGCGCACAGGCCGACGCTCGTCTGCGCGCCGAGCCCGGCGAAGAAGGCCTCGCGCAGGAGCGCCTCGTCGAGCAGGCCGGCGTCCATCACGCTGCTGCTGACGTCGAGGGCGAGCGTGACCTGCGGCGGGATGGTCCGCTCGCGCGTGGACGGGGTCTCGAGCAGGACGATCTTCTGCGGCTTGCCGTCCTCTAGCACGCGCACCTGCTCCCGGGCCAGGCCCGGCACGTATTCGCCCTTCTTCTCGACGTGGAAGCGGACGTACACGAGCTCGGTGGCCACGCCGAAGCTGGGGATCGAGGCGGGCCGGTCCGGGGTCTGGGCGGCGGCGAGGCCTCCGAGCGCCGACGCCAGCGCGGCGGTGACGGTGCCGCTCCTGCGAAGTCGCGCGTGCTTCATGCCGGGCCCCCCTCTGGTGGGATCGTCAACAGCACCTTGAGCATTCCCGGCCGGCCGGCGGCGGCGAACGCGGCCTCGCCCTCCGGCAGGGGGTAGACGGCCGAGACCAGGTCGGAGACGTCGAGCCCGTCGGCGAGCAGGGCGAGCGCCTTGCCGAACGGCCCGCAGCGCGAGCCGACCAGCGTCACTTCGTCCACCACGATCGAGGACAGGTCGAGGGTGGCCGCGCCGGGGTAGGTGCTCTTCAGCACGATCGTCCCGCCCGGCCGCACCGCGCGCCGGGCCCGCTCCAGACCCTCGGGGTTGCCGGTGCACTCCACGACCACGTCCGCGGCGCGCGCGGGAAGCTCGCCGGCGGCGCAGACCGCGATGCCGCGGCGGGCCAGGCGGTCGAGCTTGTCGCGGTGCCGGCCCACGACGGTGAGCGCGCAGCCGGTGCGCGCGAGCGTGCGCGCCAGGAGCTGCCCCAGCTTCCCGTCGCCGACCACGACCACCCGCTCTCCGGCGCCGACGTGCACCTGCTCCTGCACCTCGAGCGCCGCGGCCACCGGCTCCGCGAACACGGCGACCTCGTCGGGCAGGTCGGCGGGGACCGCGTGGAGGTTCACGACCGGCGCGCACACCTTTTCCCCGAAGGCGCCCGGCCGGCCGCGGATCCCCAGCACGGCGCGCTCCGCGCAGTGCGGCCGCCGGCCGGCCGCGCACTCGGCGCAGCGGCCGCAGGCCACGTTGATCTCCGCCACCACCCGGCGCCCGACCCAGCCCTCGGCGCCCGGCGCCTCCACCACGTCGGCGACGAACTCGTGCCCCGGGATGCCCGTGAAGCCGGCGTACCCCGCGACCAGCGCGAGGTCGGTGGCGCAGATGCCCCCGAGCCGCACGCGCAGGAGCGCCTCGCCGGGCGCGGCCTCGGGAGAGGGCGCCTCGGTCGTGTAGCGCACGCCGCCGTCCTGCAGCCACAGCGCGCGCATCGACGGGCCGCTCACTCCCCGAGCAGCGCGAAGAGCAGCACGGCGGAGGCGGTGCCGTCCATGGTCGGCTCGTTGGTCGAGTAGTCGAGCAGGTCGTCGTGGTAGACCGCCTCGCCCTGGAAGGCCGCGAACAGGTCCGGCCCCTCCGTGCTCGCGCCCTTCAGCCCGGCGAAGATGGCCGCGGAGACGGGGCCGTCCACCAGCCCGCCGCGCACGCCGCGCCGGCTCAGGTGCGTGACGCTCAAGTGCACGTTCACCGGCGCCTCCGCCCCTTCCGGCACCAGGCTGAACATCGAGGTGCCCCAGGGGTTCCGCCCGAGCAGCCAGTCGCGCTGCGCCTCGGCGAGGGCGCGGAAGCGCGCGTCGCCGGTCATCCGCTCGTACATCAGCGCCTGCGTGGCCAGCGCGACGGCCAGGTTGTTCGAGCACCAGAGGAACGGCACCCCCAGGCCGTAGGGGTTGCGGGCGGCCCGTCCCTGCGCCGCCTCCAGGTTCTCGCGGTAGTGTCCGGCCAGCTCGCGCCGGGTGGCGTCGTCCACGAGCGGGGAGAGCGCGAAGTGGCCGGCGTTCATGAACGGGTAGAACTGGTAGTGCTCGCCGGTGTCTCGGCCCACCATCGAGGTCGCGCCGATCACGCGCGCGTAGCGGACCGCGTCCTCGAGATAGGCGCGCTCGCCGGTGGCCTCGAACAGCTCGGCCGCGCCCCACTCCATGTCGTCGGCCCAGGTGTCCTCGTGGTAGCGGTACGGCGCCCCGAACGAGTTGCCCTGCTGGAAGCCCTCGCGCCCGCGGCCGAGCGCGTAGACCTCGCGCCCGGCCTGCAGGCAGCGCGCGGCGAACGCGGCGTGGCGCGGATGGTCCTTGAACACCTGGTGGGCGAGCGCCATCGCCGCCGCGTAGCGGCCGGCCAGGTTCGCGATCCCCGTGGCCTTGCTCTGGAAGTTCCCGAGCCCCTGCGGCCGGCCGTCGGCCGCGTATGCCACGCGGTAGCTCCCCGGTCCCCACCCGTAGTCGGAGCGCTCGTCCTGCGGCAGCTTCCAGCCGATGTGGTCCCGGTCGTCGGCGACCTGGTGGTAGAGCTGGTCCGGCGCCGGGTGCAGGCGGAGCATCCACTCCAGGCCCCACCGCGCTTCGTCGAGCACGTCCGCGTCGCCGTTCGGTCCCGGGCGGCCGAGCGCGTCCACCTGGTCGTCGAACGCGGACGGCCGGAGCTGCCACGCCATCAGGAGCTGCGCCGTCGCGTTGCTCGCGGTGATCAGGTACTTGAGCTGGTCGCCGGCGTCGTGCCATCCGCCGCGCGCGTCCACGTACGACCCGGCCGGCAGCGGGCCGTAGGCGCTCCGGCCGTCGAAGGGATGGCAGACCACGTCCAGGAACGGGTTGTAGCCGCAACGCTGCTGGCGCAGGTACTCGAGCAGGTAGCCGGGCCACGGCCGGAGCGCGCCGCGGTCCACCGAGAAGCGTGCCGAGGCGCCGGCCGCTTCGATCACGTACGTGCCCGGCTCGTGCAATGACGTGAGGTCGAGCGCGTAGTGATGGGGGAACCGGCCCCAGGATCCCGCGCTGGCGGCGGGGAGGCGCGCGCGGATCGCCGGCCGCGTGCCGCCGTCGCGGCGCACCGTGAACGAGCCGCGAAGCGGGCGCTCGCCGAAGAGGAGGGCCACCTTGCCGTCCGAGGGACGGTAGCCGGCCAGGTTCACGCGCAGGTGCGCGGCCGGCGTCGGGGGAGCCGCCGCCGCGCCGCCGTGCGCGGCAAGGAGCAGCGCGACGCCCGCGGCGACCGCCGGGCGCATCGCGCCTACCTCACTTCCGCGATCGCCTTCCTGCGCGCCGCCTCGAACTCGTCTCCCGGCTTCCACGCCGGCAGCGCGGCCTGGTTCGCCACCTTCAGGCCCAGGTGGAAGTAGAGCTGCGCGTCCTCGACCGCGCCCGAGAAGTCCCAGTCCGCGCGCAGCTCGTCCGACGGCTGGTGGTAGTGTTTGGCCTCCCACTCCTCCTGCCGCGCCTTGCCCCAGCCCGCCGGCTTGCCCACCACGTCCGTGCCCGCGTCGAAGTACGCGGCCGGCACGCCGATGCGCGCGAGCGCGAACTGGTCGGAGCGGTAGAAGAAGCCCTTGTCCGGGAACTGGTCGGGCACGATCGTGCGCCCCTGCAGCGCGGCGATGCCGCGGATCCAGTCGTCGAGGTCGGACTTGCCGAGCCCGATCATGGTCAGGTCGCGCGTGCGGCCCAGGATGTTCATCCCGTCCATGTTGACGTTGGCGGCGATCCGCCCCGGCGCGATCGGCGGGTGCGCGGCCAGGTACTTGGCGCCGAGCAGCCCCTGCTCCTCGGCGGCGACCGCGGCGAAGATCACGCTGCGCCGCGGCGGCTGCGGCAGCGACGCCATCGCCTTCGCGATGGCCAGGAAGGAGGCGACCCCCGAGGCGTTGTCCAGCGCCCCGTTGTAGATCGCGTCTTCGCCCGGCTTGGCGTCGGTGCGGATGCCCAGGTGGTCGTGATGCGCCGTGTAGAGCACCGCCTGCCTGGAGAGCTCGGGGTCGCTTCCCGGCAGCCGGCCGATCACGTTGGCCGTCTGTTTGCGGCTGACGTCCGCCTTCACCTCGAGGCTCACGGTGGCCCCCAGCGGCACCGGGCGGAAGTCCTTCCTCTGCGCCGCCGCGCGCAGCTTGTCCAGGTCCTGCCCGCCCAGCGTGGCCAGCTTGCGCGCGGCGTCCTCGGTGACCCACGCCTTCACCTGGAGCTGCGGCCCGCCCTCGTGCGGCAACGCGAACTGCTCGCCGGTCCAGGACGTCTGGACCACCTGCCAGCCGTACCCGGCGGACGGGATCGTATGGATGATGATGGCGCCCGCGGCGCCCTGCTTCGCCGCCTGGTCGTACTTGTAGTCCCAGCGGCCGTAGTACAGCCGCGTCTTCCCCTCGAACAGCTTCGGGTCGTCCTCCGGGTCGTTGTTCATCATGAGCAGGACCTTGCCCTTGAGGTCCATGCCCTTGTAGTCGTCCCAGCCGTACTCCGGCGCCACGATCCCGTACCCCACGAACACGACCTCCGCGTCGCTCAGCCGCGCCAGGGGCTCGTGGAGCCCGGAGGTGGCGATGAAGTCCCGGTGGAACTCGAGGTCCACCGACTGGCCGCCCTTGCGCGCGGTCAGGGTCTTCGGGTTGTGGCTGGTCACGCCCACCAGGTCGAACGGCTGGTACCAGGTGCCGTCCGGCGCGCCGGGCTGCAGGCCCAGCGCCTCCATCTGCGTCGCGATGTAGAGCTGCGCCAGGCGGTCCCCGCGCGTGGCCGGGCCGCGGCCCTCGAGCAGGTCGTCGGAGAGGAAGCGCACGTGCCCGCGCAGCAGCGCGGGCGTGATCTCGGCGGCGGCCTGCTTCTCGGCCGCGGTCAGCGTGACGGGCGGCGCGGACAGGGCGGGGCCGGCGAGGAAGGCGGCAATCGGCAGGATGGCGGCAGCTCTCATCGGATCTCCTTGGATGCGGTGCGCCGGACGGGCGCGCGGGACCGGCAAAAACTAGGATATCGGATCGAATGCGGCAGCACTAATGGCGGCGGCGCTCTCGCTCCTCGCCCTCGTCCTCGCGATCGTCCTCAGCTGCACCTCGAGCGTGAACGTGGGCCTGCTCGCCTTCGCGCTGGCGTGGCTGGCGGGCCTGGCCGGCGGCGGCGGCCACGAGCTCGTCCTGCGCACCTTCCCGGCCGCGCTGTTCGTCACCCTGGCCGGCGTCACGCTGCTCTTCGCGCTGGCCGAGGTGAACGGCACGCTGGAAGCGGTGGCGGCGCGCGCCCTGCGGCTGGCGCGCGGGCAGGCGCGCTGGCTCCCCGTGATCCTGTTCGTGATCGCGTGCGCGGTGTCCACGGTCGGGCCCGGCGCGATCGCCAGCGTGGCCCTGATCGCGCCGATGGCGATGGCGCTCGGACGCCGCGCCGCGATCCCTCCGTTCCTGACCGCGCTGGCGGTGACCAACGGCGCGAACGCGGGCAACCTGTCGCCGCTCAGCGCGGTCGGCGTGGTCGCGAACACGAAGATGGCCGAGGCGGGCCTGGGCGGCCAAGCGCTCACGGTGTGGGCCGCGAACTTCCTCGCGCACCTGCTGGTCGGCCTGGCCGCGTACCTTCTGCTCGGGGGGCCGCGCCTGGGCGGGCGGGTGGACGGGGGCGGGGCCGAAAGCCCGCCCGCGCTCACCCGCGCGCAGCGCACCACGATCGCGGTGATCGCGGCCTGGATCGCGGCGGTGGTCGGCCTGGCGGTGCCGCTGGGCCTGGCCGCGTTCGCGGCCGCGGCGGTGGCGCTGCTGCTCGGAGCGGCGGACGAGGCGCAGGCGATCCGCCGCATGCCCTGGTCGCCGATCCTCATGGTCACCGGCATGTCCGCGCTGGTGGCCGTGCTCGAGCAGACCGGGGGCCTGGCGCTGTTCACCTCGCTGCTCGCGCGCACGGCCTCGCCGGCCACCATCAACGGCACCATCGCGTTCGTGACCGGCCTGATCTCCACCTACAGCAGCACGTCGGGCGTCGTGCTGCCGACGTTCCTGCCCACCGTGCCGGGCCTGGTGCGCGAGCTGGGCGGGGGCGACCCGCTGGCGATCGCGCTCAGCATCAACGTGGGCGCCTCGCTGGTGGACGTGTCACCGCTCTCGACGCTCGGCGCGCTGTGCGTGGCCGCGGTCGCCGTGCCGGAAGAGGCCAAGCCGCTGTTCCGCCGGTTGATGGTCTGGGGCCTCTCGATGACGGTCGTGGGCGCGGTGCTGTGCCAGCTCGTGGCCGGCGGGTTCGCGCGGCTGTAGGCCGCGGCGAGGACGCCCCGGCCGTACGGCCTCTCCGGGACCGCGGGCACCACCGCGCCTCCTCAGGGCTCCGGCACGAACCGGGCCACGAACCCGCCCGCGCCGCGCAGCGCGACCGTCAGGACGTCGCCTCCGCGCGCGGTGCCCGTCTCGACCTCGAGGGAGGCGGCTTGCGCGGGATCGTCCCGGACCTGCAGCGACCGGTACGGTCCGTCCTTCAGGAAGGCAAGGTCCACCCGCAGCGTCCGTGGCTCGGGGCCGTTCACCACGGCCACGAACCAGGTCTGGCCGCGCCGGCGCGCCAGCGCGGCCACCTCGCCGATCGCGCTGCCCGGCAGCACGACCGTCTCGTCCCACACGCTCGGGATGGCGCGGATCATCTCGCGGGCCGGGCTCGCGAGCAGGCTCTGCGGATGGCCGCCGTAGACGAGCAGCGGCGAGGTGAAGACGGCCGCGGTCGCGACCTGGTGCGCCCAGCTCGTCTCCTTGCGCCGCTCGCCAAAGACGACCGGCGTGTAGTCGGCGTGGCCGGCCAGCATCCGCGTGAAAGGCAGCGTCGCGTTGTGCGCGGCCCAGGCCTCGGTGCGCCCGTATTCGAGCCCGCGCACCGCCTCCCGCGTCAACTCGTTGGGCCAGGTGCGCGCCTCGCCCGCCGGCTTGTTCGCGCCGTGGAAGTTGACCATCAGGCGGTGCTCCGCGGCGTCGCGCAGGATCGCGTGATAGCGCTGGATCACCTCGCGGGCCTCGTGGTCGAGGAAGTCCACCTTGACGCCCGCCGCGCCCACGTCCTGCGCCATCTTGAAGAAGGCCCTTCGCTCCTGCGGGTCCACCAGCAGGCGGCTGTGCCGCCAGAGCCAGATGCCGACTCCCTTCTCCCTCGCGTCGGCGATCACGTGCCGCAGGTCGGCCTCGCTCCAGCGCTGCCACTGGCCCTCGACCACGTGGTGCTCGAACCCCAGCTCGGCCGCCAGGCGCGTGAACTCCTTGATCCCCTCCACGGTGTTCTCGCCGCCGTCGAGGTAGCGCCAGACGGCGCGGCCGGGACGCAGCCAGGGCGTGGCGAAGCCCTGCGGGAACAGCGCGGCGTCGGGGGGCGGGGCCAGGTTGGGGACGACGTCGCTGTTGACCAGCGCGTCCAGGTCGCGGCCGATCAGCACCACGCGCCAGGGCGTGGTGATCGTGCCCTCGATCGCGGCGGGAGCGGCCAGCCGCTTCTCCTCGGCGTGCCCGTAGCGCAGGCGGAACGGGTAGCTGGCGGGCGCGTCGTGCGCGAGACGGACGCGCAGCCCGCGCGCGCCGTCCGCCTGCAGCGCCATGCCCGCGTAGTCCAGGAGCGCCGATTCGGTGATCGCCGCGTACCCGCGGCCGCCCGGGAGCCGGAACGTGACCGGCGGCGCGCCCCACTCGCCGCTGCGGACGTCCTCGATCGGCTTGCGCGCGTAGAGGTCCTCGTAGTGGCCGGCGTTGAGCCCGTGGTACCAGACGGTGCTCCCGGCGGGCACCACGAACGTGGTGGCCGCGTCGGCCACGCGGCCGCGGTTGGCGGCGCCGGGCACCACGAAGCGGAAGGCGACGCCGTCGTCGTAGGCGCGGACGTCGAGCGTGTAGGTCGTGCCGCTCGCCGCGTGCGCCACCGACACGCGCGCGCCGCGGCTGCGGTCCACCGCGGTGGCATGCACGCCGCGCCAGGGATACGTGTGGTCCGTGCGGTAGCGTTGCGCCGCGCCGAGCCGCGCACCGGCCCCGAGGTCCACCCCGTCCACGGCCAGGCCCAGCGGCGAAGCATCGAGGACGGGGCGCCCGTCCACCGTGACCGCCTGCACGAGGCGGCCGCCGGCGTCGGACAGCGTCAGCCGCACGTGACCGCTCGGGCTCTCGACGCGGACCACCGCGGCGGCGGCGGGGAGCGGCGCGCCGGCGAAGAGCGCGGCCAGGAGGGCCGGCCCCGGCCTCACGGGGTCACCGCGAAGGTGCCGGCGTCCCAGTCCACGGTGACGGTCGTGCCGTCGGCGAACGTCGTGCGCTCCCGGCGGCGCCCGGCGTCGAGGAAGGCGTGACCGGTCATCTCCACGAGCGCGACCCGCTCGTGGAGGGCGGACAACGCGCGGATGAAGTCGCGGTGCTTGACCATGTCCCCCTCCAGGTCGTTCCCGATCTGCGGCAGGCCTCCGTTGACGAACCCGTGCAGGTCGCCGGCGCGGTAGGGCGTGATCACCGCGTCGTGGTAGACGAGGTTGAAGAGCGGCACCGGGATGCCCGCGCGCGCCGGACCCAGCGGCGACGAGACGTCCACGTACGGGATGGTCCAGTCCACGGCCGCTTCCGTGCCGACGAGGCCGAGGTGCGCGCGCGTCCAGCGGTAGCAGAGGGCGCGCTCGCGGAGGTTGTCGGTGCGGGTCGAAGGGTGCTGCTCGTTCCAGTCCTCGTCGGGCGGCACGTAGCCGAACACGTCGAGGTAGATCCCGTCGGGCTTCACGCCCCGGCGCATCAACAGCGTGTAGTTCTTGCGGAGGTGCCCCAGCATGAACCGCGGGCTCAGGAACGTCTGGTGGCCGCCGTCCCAGTGGCGCATGAACGGGAGCCGGCCCTCCTTCCAGTCTCCGAAGCGCGTGCCGGGAAACGCCCGCGGCGGCGCGGCCGCGTCCTCCTCGTGGACCGCGAACTGGCGGTCGAACGACGGCGCGTCCACGTAGTAGTCGCGGTACTGGTCGTGCAGGGTGAACACGTACCCCAGCGCGGCGGCGGTGTCCGCCAGGCGCTTCAGGCCCTCCCATCCGCCGGCCTGGGGCGGGGGAGGGAACTGGTCGGGGTGCTGGCGGTCGTAGCCGAGGTACGGAAAGCCGGTGAGCACCACGTGGAAGCGCTCGAGGCCGGCCGCCTTCAGCGCGCGCAGCTCCCCCGCCCGCTCGTCGAACGTCTTCAGCGAGTGGTTCCTCCCGGGCACGCTCGGGTCGTAGCGCGAGCTCTGGGGGCTCAGGTTGCGCAGGATCGAGAGGCGGTGCAGGGGCGTGCCGACCAGGCGCTTCACCGCGGGCGTGCCCGCCATCTTCTCGCGCAGCGAGACGAAGAGGCCGGTCTCCCGCGCGTGGCGGCGGTACCGCTTCGCCATGTCCACGTAGTTGCCACGCTCGAAGAACGCCAGGCGCGCGCTCCGCGGATACCCGAGGCGGCCCAGGGTGGCCCGCCAGCGGGGCCCGATGGCGGTGGGCCCGCCCGCGGGATGCGAGAAGGAGTACGCGGCGTCGTCCGGCGTCTCCACGATCAGCATCGCCGCGGAGTCGCCCTGCTGGAAGCCCCACCAGGACATGGACCAGCACTCGATCACGTGGCTCTGGATCTCGCTGCGGTCCCGCGCTTCGTACGTGCCGGCCGGCCGGATGGGGTGGTAGGGCTTCGGCCAGTCGCGCGGCAGCAGCGTGCCGCGGTAGTGGGGCAGGACGGTGTGGTCCACCGCCCGGCCGTCCACCGCTCCGGGCCAGTCCAGGCGGCGGATGGTGTCGCGGCCCTCGCGCGCGGCCACGTCGAAGACCAGCTCCTCGTCCTCGCCCTCGAGCGTGATGGCCAGGACCAGCGAGGCGTCGAGCGCTCCGCCGTACGCGTCGCGGAAGCCGGCCAGCGTGAGCTTCACGCCGGTCTTGAACGCGGCGTCGTACCGCTCGACGCGGACCTCGCGTGCGTCGGCCAGGCGGACGGGCACGTCGCGGCCGGCGGCCCGCACGATCAGGTCGCCCGCCCTCGAAGGCGCCAGCGTCCAGGTCGAGGGACCGGCGTGCACCTCGAGCGCCAGGGACGCGGCATCGAGCACGACGCGGTGGCGCCGGCCGGCGACGGTCCAGCCTGCGTCGTTCTCGGCTACGGTCACCGCGGTGGCGCCCCACTCGGCGCGCGGCCGCGCCGGCTCCTGCGCGAGGCCGAGCGCGGGCGCCAGGACGACCGCGGACACGACCGCCCGCCGGGTCACGGCGGGAGGACCCACAGCACGGGCTGCCGCACGAAGAAGTTCCTCACGACCTCCTCCACGGTCGAATCCGCGGGCAGCGTCTTCCACTGCTCCACGTACTCCGTCTGCCCGAGCGCGAGGCCCGCGAAGAGCAGGCTCGCCTGACGCATCGGCCATTCGTCGTGGTACATCACGTCGCGTGGCAGCGGCCAGGCGCGCTTGTCGCGGACGTAGGGAAAGAGGAAGGCGACCGCCCGGCGCAGCCCGCGGCCGTCCCCGGTCTCGAATCTCCAGAGGTCCTCCGGCGGCGTGGACAGGAGCTGCGCGGCGGTGGCCAGCGCCTCCAGGTTGAACAGCGCGTAGCCGTAAGGCTTCGTCCTCTGCATCTCGCGCGGGAAGCTGCCGTCCGGGGCCATGTGCCGCCCGACCAGCACCTCCTTGAAGCGCCGCCGGCAGAAGGCCAGCTTCTCCTCGTCGGCGGTGAGCCGCGCGAACGCGGCGACCTGCATCACCCAGCAGGTCGCGTGGTTGTTGGTGGTGTCCCGCTCCGCGATGCCGTAGGGGTGCGTGGTCAGGAAGACGAGGTAGTCCGCGAACCAGCGCCGGACGCGCCCGTCCTCGGCGCGCGTGAGCACGGCCGCGGGCGCGAGCACCTCGATCGCGCGCGCGACCTCCACCAGATGGATGGTGTCGATGATCCCGATGCCGCGGCCGGTCACCCGCCCCTGGATGGACTGCGCGTAGCGGAGATGCGGCGCCATGGAGGTGGCTTCGTCGAGGAACCACGCGCGCAGGTGACGCGCGGCGTGCTCCGCGTAGCGGCGTTGGCCGGTCAGCCTCCAGGCGGCGGTGAGCGCGGGCATCTGCACGCTGAAGCGCATGAGGTGGCGCCGGTGCTCGACGAAGTTGTCGGGGTTGGTGAGGCCGTCCCGCTGCACGTACGGCCCGCCGGGGTTCTGCGGATCCGGCCACCAGTAGTCCGCCTCGGAATGGAAGTCGTGCGGCCCGCCCGCGCCGCGCGGGCTCGGGGAGGCGGTGATCGTGCGGGGCTCTTCGCGCAGGTAGCGGTCGGCCGCCGCCAGCACGCGCGCGCGGTCGAAGGCCCACAGGTCGAAGCGCGCGGGAGCGGCCGGCGGCGCCGCCGACACCGCCGCGAGCGCCGCGGCGAGCAGCCTCATGCCGGCGAGCAGACGAGCACGCGGCCCGCGCGCGGCGGCATCCCCACCTCGACCGCGCCGCCGGCGTGCCGGCCCCGGTCCTCGCCGGTCCAGAGCTCGCGCACGCGGTGCGGGCCGGCCAGCCGGAACGAGAGCGTCCGCGGCGCGTCGTCCCAGTTGAGCAGGCAGACCGCGCGCGCGTCGGGCAGCTCCACGGTGCCGACGCGCAGCGTAGCGTCGTCGAAGCGTGCGGCGCGGCCGGTCGGCGGCTGCAGCTTGCGCAGCATCTCGAGCCGGTCGGGCGCGATCCGCGTGAGGTCGTCGCCCGCGAGGATCATGCCGCCGCTCGCGAAGATCGACGTGGCGTGGAAGCGGTATTCCTCCACGCCCAGGTCGCCGGTCAGCACGACCGCGTCCGGGTCGTTCCACCAGAGCCGCCCGTTCTGCCAGTTCCGCGACAGGTTCTGGCGGGCGATGGTGGTGAAGCGCTTCCAGTCGCGCTTGATGTCGTTCGAGGAGCGCGAGCCGTGGACCAGGCCGAGCGAGCCCCACATCGGGTGGTTGCAGCCGAGCACGAACGCGCCGCCGGCCCCGCGCCGCACCGACTGCATGCCGCGCCGGTAGGCCTCGATCCGGGTGGCGCGCGGGTCGTGGAAGCGGCCGCCGTGGATCGCGCCCCAGAAGTTGGCGTCGAGCTTGAAGTACGTGACGCCCCACTGTTCGCGCATCGTGCGGAAGACACGCTCGAGGTGCGCCTGCGCCCCGGGGTGCGTGCCGTCCACCGCATACCACGGTCCGCGACGCCAGCCGCCGAAGGTCACGCGGTCGGAGCGAAGCGGCGCGCCGTCGGCGTCCTGGACGAACCACTCGGGGTGCTCGCGGAAGAGCTTCGAGCCCTGTTCCGCGATGAAGGGCGCCACCCAGATCGCCGGCTCGAAGCCGCGCTTGCGGATGGCGGCCAGCACGCCCTGGACGTCGCCCCCGAACGCCGCGCCGGTGTCGAGCCAGTCGCCCATGGCGGGCTGGTAGCCGTCGTCGACCTGGATGTAGCGGAGGCCGGGGACCTGTTTCGCGATCACCTCGAGGTTGTCGAGCACCTGCTGCGCGGTCACCTTCGGCCCGAAGCAGTACCACGAGCACCAGCCCGACGGCGGCGCGGGGACGCGGAGGGGAGGATGGTTTTCGGCGAGGCGCTCCGCGAGCGCGTCGAGCAGCGCGGCGCGGTCCTCGCCGGTGCGGAACGTCAGCTCCTCGAGGTCCCACGCCTCGCCCGGGCCCAGGGCCCGGCCCTCGGTGTCCACCACCACCTCGAGTGACCCGGGCCGCACGCGCACGAGTCCATCGAAGCGGCGGGCAGACGTGAACCCGATGAGCACGTGCGCGCCGCCGGGAGGGCTGAGCGTGAGCAGGCCGTGCACCACGCGCGCGCCCGCCGGCTCCGGCATCCGGTAGTGGCGCGCGTCGGTGTAGTTGCCGATGTCCTCCGGCGCGCCGAGCGTGCCGCCGGTCTGGCTCAGCATCTGGAAGCCTTCGCCGTAGAGGCCGGTGTCGGCGGGCAAGCCGTGCGCCACGTCGAAGAGCACGACCTCGGCCACGCCTGCGGCCGTGGCGCCGTCGTTGATCACGCGCGCGCGGCAGAGCGGGCCGTCCCACGCGCGCTCGAGCCGGAGTGCGGCGCCGCGGGTCCCGGGCGCGGGCACGACGCGGCCCGGAGCCTGCGCGAACGACGCGGCGGTCAGCTGCGACGCCGGTGCGGCGCGAGCGGCCAGGGCGTACAGCGGCGAGGCGGCGGCCCAGCGCAGCAGGTCTCGGCGCGTGCAGCCGCTCATGCGTCCGCCCGCCGTTTGACGTCCCGGAGAGTGGTCATACCACTGAAAGCCCTCTGCGTGCAGTGGAGTTACTGGACCCTATCTGTCGCAGGACGTCCTGTCAACCGTCCGGCGTCCGGAAACCGCGCCCGCCTTCGGACTGGCTTCGCCCCCGTTTCGGCCGAAGGGGGGGTTGACAAACGAGATTTTCGACCTAGAGTCTTGGCACTGGTCATACCACTAGAGCCGTGCGACGCGGACACCGATCCGTGCCGGCCGTGGCCATCGGCTGGCGCGGCGAGCGCGGACCGCTAGCACGTGAAGGACGCTGGACCTGGAACGCTGGACCGGAGGAGAGATCCGATGAGTGTGGGAAAGGCGATAGGTCACGTGGTGCTCGTGACGACACTTCTGCCCGGCGCCGTCCTGGCACAGAGCTCGATGGGGACCGTGAACGGCACCATCACGGACCCGACCGGCGCGAGCGTGCCTGGCGCGAACGTGACCCTGGTGAACGAGGGCACGAACGTGCAGAACACGCGGCAGACCAACGACGCCGGTTACTACGTCTTCGTGAACGTGCGCCCGGGGCGCTACCTGCTGAGCGTCGAGATGTCGGGGTTCACCCGCGCCGAGGTCTCGGTCTTCACGGTCGGCGTGAACGAGACCGTGGCCCGCAACTTGCGGCTGGAGCTGGGCGCGTTGTCCGAGACGACGGTCGTGACCGGGCAGTCGGAGCTGATCCAGACCTCGACCGCGGAGCTCGGCAACATCGTCGAGCAGCGCGTGATCCAGGACGTGCCGCTCCAGGGCCGCAACTTCACCCAGCTCATGCTGCTCAGTCCGGGCGTGAACCCGATCTCCACCGCCCAGGGCCCGCAGTCGGAGATCGGCTTCGGCGCGTCGGAGGGCAACTCCGGCGTCCCGTTCTCCACGATCGCGAACGCGTCGGTGCAGGGGCAGCAGAACCGCTCGAAGATCTACTACGTGGACGGCATCGTGAACACCAGCGTGCGCTCGGGCTCCTACGTGGCTCTTCCCGACATCGACTCGCTGCAGGAGTTCAAGGTGCAGTCCCACAGCGACAAGGCGGAGTTCGGGGGCGTGACCGGCGGCGTGATCAACATGACCTCGAAGTCCGGCACCA
>DATBIZ010000050.1:0-3976 GCA_036556645.1 Vicinamibacteria bacterium
ACCGCGGCCGCCGCGAGCCTCGGCCCCGCCCGCCGTGCCGCGCGCGTGGATCCCGCGGTGGCGCTCCGGGACGAATAGCGCGATGGACGCCTTCCGCCAGGACCTCCCCTTCGCCCTTCGCCAGCTCCGGCGCAGCCCCGGCTACGCGGTCGCGGCGGCGGTCACGCTGGCGCTGGGCATCGGCGCGAACACCGCGATCTTCAGCCTGGTGGACGCCGCGCTGCTGCGGCCGCTGCCCTTTCCGGACGCCTCGCGGCTCGTGCTGCTCTGGGAGTCGCGTCCCGGGAGCGGCTTCGCCCAGCTCCCGCTCTCGTTCCCCACGTTCAGCGACGTGCGCGAGCAGGCGTGGAGCCTCGAGGGCCTCGCGGCCTGGACCTCCCGGCCGGAGACCACGTTCAACCTGACGCTCGGCGAGGGGCCGCAGCCGGTGCAGTACGCCGCGCTTGCGAGCGACCTGCCGGCCCGCCGCGCGACGCGCGTGGATCCGGCCACCGCTCTTCGGAACACGTAGGGGGACCCATGACACTGAAGCAGAGGATGAACGACTACGAGCGCGGGCTGATCCTGGCCGCGCTGCAGGCGGCGGGCGGCAACCAGCGGCGCGCGGCCGCGTCGCTCGGCATCCTGCCGAGCACGCTCAGCGAGAAGCTGAAGCGGCTGGGCCTCCGCCGCCGGCCCGTGCCGCCCGAGTACACCGCCGAGCCGCTGAGCGACCTTCCGGCCTGAGGGCGCCAGGATGGACGCGCTGCGGCTCGACCTTCGGCACGCCCTGCGGCTGCTGCGCCGCAGCCCCGGGTTCTCGGCCGCGGCGGCCTTGACCCTGGCCCTCGGCATCGGGGCCAACACCGCTACCTTCGCCGTCGCGCACGCGGCGCTCGTCCGTCCTCTGCCGTTCGCGGAGCCGGAGCGGCTGGTGGCCGTGGTCGGGCGGTGGCCGCAGGGCGACGGCACGCCGCTGTCGCCGCCCGACTTCCTCGACTACCGCCGCGACGCGCGCGCCTTCGCCGGCTGGGGCGCGCACACGATCGGCGTGCAGCCGCTGGCGCTCACGGGCGGCGGTCCGCCGGAACAGGTCTCGGCCGCGCTGGTGAGCGCCGGCTTCTTCGAAACGCTCGGCGTGGCGCCGGCCCTCGGCCGCACGATCGCCCCCGCCGACGAGCAGGTGATGGTCCCGGACGTCGTGGTGCTCGGGCATGGCGTGTGGCAGCGGCGGTTCGGCGGCGACCCGGCGGTGGTGGGACGCACCATCGTGCTGGAAGCGCACCCGCGGACCGTCGTCGGCGTGATGCCGCGCGGCTTCGCGTACCCGGTCGAGGCCGAGGTCTGGCTGCCCCTGCCGCTGCGGGAGGCAGAGTTCCAGGTGCGCCGGTTCCATTTCCTGCGGGCGACCGCGCGGCTCGCCCCGGCCGCGACGGCGGCAGGGGCGCAGGCCGAGCTGGAGACCATCGCCGGCCGCCTGGCGCGCGACTTCCCCGATTCGAACCAGGGTTGGAGCGCGCGGGTGGTGCCGCTCCGGGAGCACCTCGTCGGCGACGGCCGCCGGCCGCTCCTCGTCCTGCTCGGGGCGGCCGCCTGCGTGCTGCTCGTGGCCTGCGCCAACGTCGGCAACCTGCTGCTCGCGCGCGGCGCGGCGCGCCGGCGCGAGCTGGCGGTCAGAGCGGCGCTCGGGGGCTCGCGGGCGCGCCTCGCCCGGCAGCTGCTGATCGAGAGCGCGCTGCTGGCCGCGGTCGGCGGCGGGCTGGGCACGCTGCTCGCGGCCTGGCTGGGCGACGCGCTCGCCGCCCTCGCGCCGGATGCGCTGCCGGGCGCGCGGGACCTGCGCGCCGGGGGCGCGGTGCTCGCGTTCTCGGCGGCGGCGACCCTCATCACGATCGCGCTCTTCGGCCTGCTTCCCGCGTGGCGCGTGGCCGCGGCCGACGGCGCGGAGGCGCTCAAGGACGGAGGCCGCGCGAAGGGGCCGGCGCGGCCGCGCGGGCGGAGACTGCTCGTGGCCTCCGAGGTCGCCTTGTGCCTGGTGCTGCTCGCGGGCGCCGGCCTGCTCGTGAAGAGCCTGGCCCGCCTGGTGCGCGTGGACCCGGGGTTCCGGGCGGACGGGGTCGTGACCACCGCCGTGCGCCTCCCGCCGGCGCGCTACGAGGGCGCGGCGATGGTGCGCTTCTTCGACGCCGTGCTCGACCGGGTCGCGCGGTCGCCCGGCGTCACCGCCGCGGGAGCGATCTCGCAGCTCCCGCTCGGCGGTGGCGGCGGCGACACCTACTTCACCATCGAAGGACGGCCGCTCGGCCCGGGGCAGAAGCTCAACGCCCAGATCCGCGTGGCGACGCCGGGCTATTTCCCGGCCATGGACATCCCGATCCGCGCCGGCCGCGACCTCGACGCCCGCGACCGCGAGAACGCGCCCGCCGTCGCCATCG
The DNA here is from genome assembly GCA_036556645.1 of Vicinamibacteria bacterium. Lineage (GTDB taxonomy): Bacteria > Acidobacteriota > Vicinamibacteria > Fen-336 > Fen-336 > DATKEG01. The sequence goes on from DATBIZ010000050.1 coordinate 2,415, forward strand.
TCAACGAGTCCTTCGCGCGCGAGTTCTTCCCGGGCGAGGCCGCGGTCGGCCGCCGCCTCGTGATCGACATGGGCGACCCGGTCGCGGCGGAGATCGTCGGCGTCGCCGGCGACGTGCGCCAGTTCCAGCTCGGCTTCGCGCCGGTCGCGGAGATGTGCCTGCCTCTGGCCCAGTCGCCCCGGATGGCCATGACGCTGGCCGTCCGCGGTTCCTCGCCCGCCACGTTGCCCGAGACCGTGCGGGCCGCCGTCGCCGGCGTGGACCCGCAGCAGGCGCTGGGCCCCTTCCGCGCGATGGGCGACCTCGTGGACGGCTCGGTGGCCCCCTCGCGCCTGCAGGCGGCGCTGCTGGGATCGTTCGCTGGATTGGCGCTGCTGCTGGCGGGTGTCGGCCTCTACGGCGTGGTCGCCTTCTCGGTCGCGCAGCGCGCGCCCGAGTTCGGCGTGCGGATGGCGCTGGGCGCGTCGCGCGGGACGATCCTGCGCCTCGTCCTGGGCGAGGCGCTGGTCCTGGCCCTGGCCGGCATCGCGGCCGGCGTGGCCGGCGCGCTCGCGCTCGGCCGCACGCTCGCCGCGCTGCTGTTCGAGATCAGCCCGCGCGACCCGGTGATCCTCGCGGTGGTGGGGGCGACGCTCGCGCTGGTGGCGCTCCTCGCCGGCTACGTGCCCGCGCGGCGCGCCGCGGGCGTGGACCCGCTGGCCGCCCTGCGCTCGGAGTGATCATGAGCGGCTTCGCGCAGGACCTCCGATATGCGTTCCGGCTGCTGCGGCGCGCGCCCGGCTTCGCGGCGGCGGCGGTGCTCACCCTCGCGCTCGGGGTGGGCGCGAACACGGCGATGTTCAGCGTGGTGCACGCGGTGATGCTGCGGCCGCTGCCCTACCCCGCGCCCGAGCGGCTGCTGCGCATCCGCGGGGGGAGCTCGGCTCCGGACATCCAGGACTGGCGCGCGCAGGCGGCCGCGCTGGACGGCATCGCCGGCTACCGCTTCCACTTCCTCGACCTCACCGGGGGCGGCGCGGCCGACCGCGTGGACGGCGCGCTGGTCACCGGCGAGCTGTTCCGCGTGTTCGCCGGGCGCGCCCTCCACGGGCGCGTGATCGAAGAGCGCGACGACCGGCCCGGCGGCCCGAAGGTCATCGTGCTCGGCCACCGCTTCTGGCGCGATCGCCTGGGCGGCGACCCGGCGGCCGTCGGGCGCACGGTGCGGTTCAGCACCGGCGAGTACCAGGTGATCGGGGTGATGCCCGGCGATTTCCGCCTGCCGGGCGTCGAGAACGACTTCTACGTGCCGCTCCGGCCCGAGTCCGCCGAGGAGGCGGCGGCGCGCGGGGCGCACAGCCTCTTCGCAGTGGCCCGGTTGCGCGCCGGCCAGACGCTGGCGGCGGCGCAGGCGGAGATGGACACGGTGGCGGCGCGGCTCGCCGCCGCCTACCCGGAGGAGAACAAGGACCGGCGCGTCGTCCTCGCGCCGCTGCACCAGTTCCTGGTCCGCGACGTGCGCCGTCCGCTCGTCCTGCTCCTGGGTGCGGTCTCGTTCGTGCTGCTGATCGCGGCCACCAACG
>DATBIZ010000051.1:0-5944 GCA_036556645.1 Vicinamibacteria bacterium
TCGCGCGGCATCGACATCGAGGACCTCTCGCACGTGTTCATCTTCTCCACGCCCGACTCGCCCGAGCAGTACATCCACCGCGCCGGCCGCACCGGCCGCGTGGGCAAGAGCGGGCGCGCGATCAGCCTGGTCTCCGCCCACGACCTGATGAACTTCAACCGGCTGGTCAAGCGCTACCACGTGGAGGTGCGTGAGCTGCCGGTGCCGTCGGACCAGGAGGTGATCGAGCGCAAGGTCGAGCGGCTGGTCACCCGCCTGGCCGCCGAGGGGCAGAACCTCCCCCTGGAGGACTTCGCGGAGTACGCACCGCTGGCGCGCAGGGTGGCCGACCACGAGCACCGGGACCGGATCGTCTCCGTGCTGCTGCGGAAGTACCTGGAGGCGCCACCGCCGGAGGACAAGGACGAGGAGACGGCGGCGCCGGCTGCGCCGGGCGAACGCCGCGACGCCGGGGCGGGCGGCGGCGGCTTCCGGCGGCGGAGGCGTCACCGGCGCTAGCGCACTCGGCGCGGGCCGCGTGCGGGGCTCAGCCCGCCAGCTTCCCCTTGGCGATCGCGGCCTGCACCGTGTGCAGGGTCTTGTCCATCAGCGCGCGCACCGCCTCGGCCTCCTCCTCGCGGGGGAGCTTCTGGGCCACGACGTCGGCGTAGGGCACGCGCTTGCGCCACAGGATCGCGCCGCCGTCGTACACGCGCGCCTCGAAGGCCCCGACCTCCGGGCCGAGGTCCTCGGCCTGGAGGTGGTACTCGCGGCCGCCGTGCGTGAAGAGTCTGTTGACCGCCGCGAACATGGCCCCCTCTCGGCGGCCTCGCGGCCGCCTCAGTAGGTGCGCGCCTCGCCGGCCTTCGACTCGGCCACCCGCCGCAGCCAGCGGTCGAAGAACCAGTTGCCGACGCGGTAGCCGCCGCCGTCGGACGCGGAAAGATAGCCCATCCGGCTCAGCCCGAACAGCAGCGGCTCCACCCGCTCCTCGGTCGAGCCCACCGCCTGCACCAGCTCCTTGCGGGTGCAGCCGCCGCAGCGCGCGGCCTCCTCGACGAGCTGGCGCTCGATCGGCTCCAGGGTCTGGAAGTCCACCGAGAAGAAGTTCGCCACCATCTCGTCCGCCGCCACCTGGTCCAGCGTGGCCGCCAGGTCGCGGCTCTCGAACAGCCGGCTGGCGATGAGCTGGAGGAGGAACGGGTGGTTGGCGGTGCGCTCCATCACCGCCGCCGTCTCGTCCTCCCGGAAGCGGCCGCGCGCGAGCAGGCTGCGCGCCTCGTCCGGCGCCAGCGGGGTCAGGTAGAGCGGGGGGATGAACCCCAGCAGGAACGGGGAGGTATCGAAGTCGGTGCGCTCGTCGATGCGGGCGAGCCGCCGCGTCGAGGTGAACACGGTGCGCAGCTCCGGGCCCTTCTGCAGGATGCGGCGCAGGCGGGGCAGCACCGACGGGTCCTGCCGCGCCACGGTCAGGAACTCCTCGGCCTCGTCCACGAGCAGGAGCAGCCGCCAGCCGCTGCGCACGGTGCGGCGCAGCAGGTTGGTCAACATGTCGAAGGCGGAGAGCCCCTCCAGGTCCTCGACGCCGACGGAGGTGGCGCGCCGGAAGCCCTCGCTGTCCTCGACGCTGCCGAGCAGCGTGTCGGCGAGCCCGCGCACGTCGCCGCTGCCCTGCAGGTCCCAGAAGAGCGGCACGAGGTCGGTCTGCGCGTTGCGGGCCACGCGGTACTCGAGCTCCTTGAGCAGGCTCGTCTTGCCCAGCCGGCGCGCGCCCACCACCCAGAGCCCGTCGCGCTCGCCCTCCATGATCTCGCGCAGGATCGCGCCGCGGCCGAAGAAGTTCTCCCCGCGCACCCAGCTTCCCGCGATGAACGGGTTGCGCTCCGGCCTCATGCCGAGGCCTGGCGCGCCGCCGGGCGCCGCGGCGCGGCCGCCGCCTCGCGTCCCTCGAACTGCACCTCGTCGCGCACGGCCTCCACGTCCGCGAGCGTGATCGTCGCGCGGTCGTGCTCGAGCATGCGGTTGACGGCGTGGATGCAGTATTTCTGGATCACGTAGGGCTTGAGCGCGCTCTGCTCCAGGATCCTCTCCACCGCCTCCGGCTGCCAGCGGAACACGTCCTCCACCGGCCGGCGGATCAGCTCCTCGGCCTCCTCGCGGGTGAAGGCGGTGAGCTCGATCTCGTCGAAGAAGTTGTACCAGGGGCTGCCTTCGCTGGTCCAGGTGCGCTTGATGCCGACGCCGCTCATGATGGCCACCAGGTGCTCGGCGAAGGTCTTCATGAAGATGCCGCGCAGACGCTGGTTGATGCGCTCCGAGTACTGGTTCAGGACGTCCACCTCGTCGATCAGCAGCACGAGCTTGACCTTGCGCGGCGTGACCGTCTTCAGCTGCTCGATCACGCGCTGCATGTCGTGGCTGAAGTCGCGCCCGTCGTAGCGCTCGGCCTGGGCGTGGAAGCGCAGGCCGGCCACCTCGGCCGCGGAGAGCTTCAGGTTCTCGAGCACGTCCGTCATCACGGCGTGGAAGAAGCCGTCCTCGGTGACGCCTTGCAGGTCGGTGAAGACGGGGAAGAACCGGTACTCCGTGCCCTCGTCGGACTCGAGCGCCTTCTTGAGCCGGTAGAGGAACGTCGTCTTCCCGATGCGGCGCTCGCCCGTGATCATCAGGCTGTTGTGGTGGAGGACGTTGAGGATGCGCGCGAGCAGCTTCTGCCGGCCGAAGAACATCTCGTCCGCCAGCACCGGCGCGCCGGCGATGTAGGGGTTGAAGCGGCGGCGCACCGCGCGGCGGCGGCGCGCGCGCTGCGCGGCGTAGCCGGCGCCCACCAGCACGAACGCGCTCGCCACCGCGGAGGGCAGGAAGGCCTTGGTCTCGTAGAAGCGCAGGCGGCGCGACACGTCGAACGCCAGCTCGCGGACCTCGCCGCTCGAGTCCTGCGCGAGGACGGTGATGCGGTTCGCCCCCGGCTCCAGCGTGAACACCTGGGCCAGGCGGACCTGGCGGTCGAACTGTCCGCTCTCGCGGTCCGGCTCGAACGACTGCTGCCCCACGATCTGGCCGCCGAGCCGGTACTCGATGGCCTGCAGGCCGCGGTCGTCGTAGGCGGCCCCGCTGAGCGCGACCCGGGGCGCTTCGACCTCGCTGGGCGGCGGGTCGATCACGAACTCGGGCGGCTGGTTGGGGAAGATCTTCTCCGTGATGACCTCGAGCGTCATGCGCTCGGCGTGCCGGCGCAGCTCGGTCGCGCGCGGATGCGTCGGGTCCACCTCCAGCACGCGCAGGAAGGCCACCATCGCCTCGGCGAACTTGCGCGCGTCGAGGAGGCCCTGCCCCTCGCGCATCAGCGTGTTCACCTGCTGCTGGTCGGCCTTGGCCTGGCGGATGCGCTCCAGGCGGCCCTGGGCCTCGCGGAAGAGCCCGGCCGCCTCGAGGTCGGCCGGGTCGGCGGCGGCCTCGGCCAGCGGCTTCAACGACCGGTCGTACTGGCCGGCCTCGAACAGCGCGCGGCCCTCGGCGAGCTGTGCCGCGCGCTGCTGGCGCGTGGTCAGGGCGAGGATCTGCGCCTCCGCGGCGTCGCGCCCTTCCGTGGCCGCGACCTGGCGCGGCTCCAGGCTGAGCACCTCCTCGAAGCGGATCTTGGCCTCCGCCGGCTTGCCTTCCCCGAGCAGGCGCCGGCCGGCGTCGAGCGCGCGCTCGATGCGCTCGGCGCGCGCCGCCTGCTCCTGCTTCAGGCTCAGCTCCTGCCGGATCTTCTGCGTGCGGTCGCGGATCTGGTCCTGGATCGGCGCTTCGAGCAGCTCGGCGATCTTCTGGGCCTCGGCGAGGCGCGCCAGCGCCTCTTCGAGCTTGCCGTCGCGGTGCAGCTCCTCGCCCTCCTGCCGTAGCCGCCGCACCTCGGCCATTGCGACCTGCGTCTGGCGGGCACGGTCCTCGGCTTCGGCCTGATCGCGCGCCCTCTGGTTGGCCGCCGTCCGCAGCGCGACCAGGTTGCGGTACAGGTCCGGCCGCCCCTTGATCGCGCCCTGCTTCTCCTCGGCCGTGAACGCCTCCACCGCGGCCGCGTGCCGTCCCTGGCGCGCCAGGCACAGGCCCCGCTGGTAGTACGGGAAGTAGTCCACGAACTCCAGGCCGTAGGTCTGCTCCTGCATCGCCGAGCGCGGCCTGGCCGCGATCGCGGCGTCGAGGCTGCGCAGCGCCTCGTCGCAGCGGTTGCGGTCCGCGGCCTTCACCGCCTCCTCGTAGCTCACGTACCACTCGCGCGCGGCCCAGGCCCTGGGAGGGGACGCGAGCGGCAGCGCGGCGGTGAGCAGGAGGAGGGTGCGGTATCGCATCTCTGGGACGGGAGCGGAACGGCCTAGTCTACCGCGGGGGCCCGGTGGGCCGGGGCCGGCTTCATCTGGGGGGGGATCGCTCGGGCCGACGGCAAACGCTGGCTGCGATGGCCCTCGCGCTCCCCCCTCAACCCCCCTTCGCTCACGCCGCCGCGCAACGCGCGACGCCGCCCGCTATTTCTCGTACAGCGCGGCGATCAGGGCGCCGCGCGCGGTCGCGGTCAGCGGGTCGGACGCCATGCGCACGCCCGAGATCTCGACCGGCAGGTTGGCGCCCTTCAGATGGCGCTCGAACATCTCCTTGAAGCCCTTCGGCTTGGCCGTGCCGCCGGAGAGCACGATCGGCAGCGCGCGGTCGCTCTTGGGCAGCTTCTCGGCGCGGGAGAGGTTCCTGCGCAGCGCGTCCACCAGCGTCTGCACCAGGTCCTCGTAGTAGATGTTGAGCGCCTTCTCGAACTTGTCGCGTGGCGGGCGGGAGAGGTCGAGGCTCTCCTCCTTGATCACCTTCACGCGGGTCTGGTGCTCGTTCACCACCGCGCCCACCGCCTGGTCGATGTGGTCGCCGCCCTTCGGGATGCTGAACATGATGGAGGGGATGGACAGGTAGGCGAGGGTGGCGTTGCACATGCCGCCGCCGCAGGAGATCCCGATGCCGGTGAAGTTCTGGTCCTCCAGCTCCGAGAAGATCACGGCCAATCCTTCGTTGATCGCCACCGCCCGGTAGCCGAGCCCTTCGAAGAAGCGGCGCAGCGTCGCCTCGTGGTAGGTCAGCTCGGCTTCCTTGCCGTCGATGGCGGCGGGCACCGAGAAGGCCAGCACCTCGCCCTGCGCGCGCGCCTTCGGGATCAGCGTCTGCAGGATCGCCTCGAGCACGGGCAGCGCGGACTTCTCCTTGGCGTTGAGCAGGCCGTCCGCCATGGGCCGGCGCACGTTCGCGTTGAACATGTTCGCGAAGCGCTCGGTGGCCGTGCCGTAGATGACCAGGTCGCCGTTGTCGCGGTAGTAGGCGATCTGGTTCTGGCCGAGGATGTTCTCCGTGAAGCGCGACCAGGGCACCGGGATGAACGCGTTGAGCTGGGCGCCGGTCTCGATGTTGCGGTTCTTCTGGCGCGCGGCCACCACCTTGCTGGTGCCCACGTCGCAGCCCATCGGGTTCGCGCCCGCCTTCTCGAGGTCGTCGATGCGGTCCTCGACCTCCTGCGCGACCTTCCAGAGGTGGTCCTTGCGCTCTTCCATCGTTGTCCTCCGCTTAGGCGCCGGGGCGAGGCCCGCGCGTCGTGTCCAAACGGCCGGCCGCGGTCTCCACGTCCGCCTGTGACTGCTCGCCCAGCCACCGGTCGTAGAGGCCCTGTCGCTCGCGCCGGACCTGGTCCACCGTCTTGCCGTCCCGCGCCGCCTCGTCGGCCAGCGCGCGCTCCGCGTCGCGCACGCCCGCCCACGGCTCGCCCAGGACCTTCAGGAAGTCTTCGTCGTACCCGAAGCCGAACAGGGCCACGCTGGCCGGCGGACGCGCGTACTGGTCCGGCAGCCCGAACGCCTCGAAGGGGAACCCGCGAGCCCAGTCGAGGTGGTGGCCGATCAGGTGCTTCTTCGGGTTCACGCTGGTCAGCCCGTGCGAGACGCAGAGGCTC
>DATBIZ010000052.1:0-11424 GCA_036556645.1 Vicinamibacteria bacterium
GGCGTCCACCGCGCTGCTGTCGCGGTGGACCGGCCAGGAGGACGTGGCCGTCGGGACCCCGGTCGCCGGCCGCACGCGCGCCGAGCTCGACGGGCTGATCGGGCTGTTCGTGAACAGCCTCGTCCTGCGCGCGGACCTCGCGGACGACCCCACGTTCCGCGCGCTGCTGCGCCGGGTGAAGGAGACGGCGCTCTCCGCCTACGACCACCAGGACCTGCCGTTCGAGAAGCTGGTCGAGCACGTGCACCCGCAGCGGGACCTGGCGCAGAACCCGCTGTTCCAGGTGGTGTTCGCGCTGGCCAGCACGTCCCTGCCGCAGGCCGAGCTGTCCGGGCTGCGGCTCGCCGGCCTCTCGCTTCCCGTGCGCACGACCCACTTCGACCTCGAGCTGCACGTGCTGGAGGGCGACGGCTCGCTGACCGCCGAGGCCACGTACCGCACGGACCTGTTCGAGGCACGCACGATCCGCCGGCTGCTCGCCCAATACGCCACGCTGCTCGCCGCCGTGGTGGAGGATCCGGACGTCCGCGTGGGTGCGCTGCCGCTGCTCACCGGCGAGGAGCGGCGCGAGATCGCGGCCTGGAACGCCACGTCGCGGCCGTATCCGGCGGGGACCATCGCCGACGTCTTCCGCGCGCAGGCGGCGCGGCGCCCGGCGGCGGCCGCGGTCTCGTTCGAGGGGAGCACGCTCAGCTACGCGGAGCTGGACCGCCGCTCGGACCGCCTGGCCGCACACCTGCGCGCGCTGGGCGTGGGCCCGGAGTCGCGGGTGGGCGTGACGCTGGAGAGGTCGCTCGACCTGCCGGTCGCGCTGCTCGCCGTGGTCAAGGCCGGCGCGGCCTACGTCCCGCTCGACCCGGGCTATCCGGCGGAGCGGCTCGCGTTCATGGTGCGGGACGCGGACCTCGCCGCGCTGGTGACCGAGCAGCGGCTGCTCACCGAGGCGGCCGCCGCCGTCCCGCGCGTGGTCTGCCTCGACCGCGACGGCGAGGCGATCGCGCGGCGCGCCGCCGAGGCGTTCGACAGCGGCGCCACCCCCGACAGCCTCGCCTACGTGACGTACACCTCGGGCTCCACCGGAACGCCCAAGGGCGTCGAGGTCCGCCAGCGCGGGGTGCTGCGCCTGCTGTTCGGGACCGACTTCGCGGCGCTGGGCCCCGACGAGGCGTTCCTGCAGCTCGCCCCGGTCAGCTTCGACGCCTCCACGCTGGAGATCTGGGGCGCGCTGCTGCACGGCGGCCGGTGCGTGCTGTTCCCGGAGCGCGTGCCCACGCCCGCCGAGCTCGGCGAGGTGATCGCGCGCGAGCGGATCACCACGATGTGGCTGACCGCGTCGCTCTACAACGCGGTGGTGGACGAGCGCGCGGAGGCCCTGTCCGGGCTGCGGCAGCTCCTGATCGGGGGGGAGGCGCTGTCGGTGCGCCACGTCCGGCGCGGGCTCGCCGCGCTGCCCGCCACCCGGATCGTCAACGGCTACGGGCCGACGGAGAGCACGACCTTCACCTGCTGCTACGAGATCCCGCGCGACCTTCCCGAGGGGACGGCCTCGATCCCGATCGGCCCGCCCATCGGCAACACGCGCGTGTGGATCCTGGACCGGCGCCTGCAGCCGGTGCCGGTCGGGTTCTGCGGCGAGCTGTTCATCGCCGGCGACGGGCTGGCCCGCGGCTACCTGCACCGGCCGGACCTGACCGCCGACCGGTTCGTGCCCGACCCGTTCGCCGGAGAGCCGGGGGCCCGCCTCTATCGCACCGGCGACCTCGCCCGCTGGCGCGCGGACGGCGCGGTGGAGTTCATCGGGCGCGTGGACCACCAGGTCAAGGTGCGCGGCTACCGCATCGAGCTCGGCGAGCTGGAAGCCGTGCTCGGCGCGGCGCCGGGCGTGAAGGACGCGGTGGTGGTCGTGCGCGAGGACCGGCCCGGCGAGAAGCGCCTGGTCGCCTACCTGACCGCCGCCGGCGAGCAGGCGCTCGACGTGGGCGCGGTCCGCGCCGAGCTGGCGCGCCGACTGCCGGAGTACATGGTGCCCGCCGCGATCGTCGCGCTCCCGTCGCTGCCGCTGAGCCCGAACGGCAAGGTGGACCGGCGCGCGCTGCCCGCGCCGGACCCGTCCGCGGAAGCGCGCCTGGACTACGAGGCGCCGCGCACGCCGGTCGAGCAGGCGCTCGCGCGCGTGTGGGCCGAGGTGCTGCGCCTGCCCGTGGTCGGCATCCGGGACAACTTCTTCGAGCTGGGCGGCGACTCGATCCTGAGCCTGCAGGTGGTGGCGCGCGCCGGCGCGGCCGGGCTGCGCGTCACGCTCAAGCAGCTCTTCCAGCACCAGACGCTGGCGGAGCTGGCCGCGGTGGCGGAAGCCGGAGAGGGCGTGCAGGCGGAGCAGGGGCTCGTGCAGGGGGAGGCGCCGCTCACGCCGGTGCAGCGCTGGTTCTTCGAGCGGGGCCTGGAGGACGCGCACCACTTCAACCACGCGGTGCTGCTGTCGGTGCGGCGGCCGCTCCCGGCCGGGGTGATCGAGCGGGCGGTGGCCGCGATCGAGGCGCACCACGACGCGCTGCGCGCGCGCTTCACGCCGTCCGACGCCGGATGGCGCCAGGCGTACGGGGCGCCCTCGGCCCCTCCGTTCCGCCGGGTGGACCTCTCGGCGCTCGACGCGGACGCGCAGCGCGCGGCGATCGAGCGCACGGCGGAAGAGACGCAGCAGACCCTCGACCTGGCGGCGGGGCCGCTGTGGCGGGTGGTGCTGTTCGAGCGCGGCGCGGCGGGGGACGGCCGCCTCCTGGTGGTCATCCATCACCTGGTCGTGGACGGCGTCTCCTGGCGCGTCCTGCTCGAGGACCTGGCGACCGCGTGCGAGCAGATCGCGCGCGGCGAGACGGCCCGGCTGCCGCGCAAGACCACCTCGTTCCGGGACTGGGCGGAGCGGCTGCAGGAGTACGCCGCGACCGAGGCCGCCGGGAGCGAGCGGCCTTATTGGCGCGGCGTGCTGGCGGGGGACGCGCCGCCGCTGCCGGTGGACCGTCCCGTCCCGGCCGCGCGCAACACGGTGGCCTCGCGGCGGCGCGTCACGGTCGAGCTGGGAGAAGCGGAGACCAGGGCGCTGCTCCAGGAGGTGCCCGCCGCCTACCGCGCCTCGATCGCGGACGCGCTCTTGAGCGCGGTCGTGGACGCCCTCGGGGAGTGGACCGGCGGTGACGAGGTGCGGCTCGACCTCGAGGGGCACGGGCGCGAGGAGCTGTTCGACGGCGTGGACCTCTCGCGCACCGTGGGCTGGTTCACCGCGCTGTTCCCGGTGCGCCTGCCGCGGGCACGCGGCGGCCCCGGCCCCTCGCTGGCCGCGGTCAAGGACGCGCTGCGCCAGGTGCCGCGCCACGGGGTCGGCTACGGGGTGCTCCGGCATCTCGCCGGCGACGACCTGGCCGGCGGGGCCGAGGTCTCGTTCAACTACCTCGGCCAGTTCGAGACCGCGGACGCCAGCAGCCTGTTCGGCCCGGCCCCGGAGAGCGCCGGGCGCGCGGTGGCCGCGGGCGGGCGGCGCGCGCACCTGCTCGAGGTCGACGCGCACGTCTCCGGCGGCCGCCTGCGCGTGGACTGGAGCTACAGCGAGGCGGTCCACCAGACGGCCACCATCGAGCGCCTGGCCCGCCGCTGCGAATCCACGCTGCGGGCGCTGGTGGACGAGTGCCGCCGCGGCGGCTGGGGATGCTCGCCGTCCGACTTCCCTCTGGCCACGCTGAGCGCAGACGCGCTGGAGCAGGTCGTCGCCGGCCGCCCCGACGTCGAGGACATCTACCCCCTCTCCCCGATGCAGGAGGGGATGCTCTTCCACACGTTGATGTCGCCGGAGAGCGAGCTGTACTTCGAGCAGGGACGGTTCGAGCTGACCGGACAACTCGACGGCGGCGCGCTCCGGCGTTCCTGGGAGCGGGCGGTGGAGCGGCACGCGATCCTCCGCACGCGGTTCGCCTGGGAGGGCCTGGACAAGCCGCTGCAGGTCGTGCAACGGCGGGTCGCGCTGCCCTGGGTGGAGGAAGACTGGCGCGGCGCCGCCGCGGCGGAGCAGGAGGAGCGCTTCGAGGCGCTGCTGGAGGCCGACCGCAAGCGCGGGTTCGACCTCTCGCGCGCGCCGCTGATGCGGCTGGCGCTGCTGCGGCTGGGCGACGACCGTCATCGGCTCGTGTGGAGCTTCCATCACGCGGTGCTCGACGGCTGGTCGGTGCCGGTCCTCTGGCGGGACGTGCTGGCGCTGTACCGGTCGCAGACCGGCGGCGTGCCGGCGGAGCTGGGCGAGGCACGCCCCTACCGCGAGTACATCGCGTGGCTGCGCGGCCAGGACATGGGCGCGGCCGAGCGGTACTGGCGCGAGGAGCTGCGCGGGTTCGGGGCCCCCACGCCGCTGGGCGTGGACCGCGGGCACGCGGAAGGGGCGGCGGAGGAGTTCGCGGAGCGCGTGTTCTCGCTCGACGAGGCGACCACGGCCGCGCTCAAGGCGGTGGGCCGGCGGCACGGGCTGACCCTGAACACGCTGGTGCAGGGGGCCTGGGCGGTGCTGCTGAGCCGGTACAGCGGCCAGGACGACGTGGTGTTCGGGGTGACGGTGTCGGGCCGCCCGGCCACGCTGCCCGGCGTGGAAGGGATGGTGGGGCTGTTCATCAACACGCTGCCGCTGCGGGTGCGGGTCGAGGAAGACCGGGGGGCGGCGGAGTGGCTCTCGGCGCTGCAATCGCGGCAAGTCGAGCAGCGCCAATACGAATACGGCCCGCTGGCCCAGGTCCAGAGGTGGAGCGAGGTCGAGGCCGGCCGGCCCCTGTTTGACAGCCTGCTCGTCTTCGAGAATTATCCCGTCGACCCCTCCCTGCGTGCCCAGGCGGAGCTGCGGCTTCGGAGCCTCGGCATCCGCGAGCGCACGAACTACGCCCTGACCCTGATCATGGGATCCGCCGCCCGACTGCACGGCCGCCTCATCTACGACCGCCGCCGGTTCGAGGAGCCGGCCGTGCGGCGGCTCGAGGGCCACCTGCTGCGCGTGCTGCGGGCCGTGGCCGAGGCGCCGGCCGCCCCGATCCGGGAGCTGCCGCTGCTCGCGGACGAGGAGCGCGACCGGCTGCTCACGCGCTTCAACGCGACCGCGGCGGCGTTCCCCGAGGCGGCCACGCTCCCCGGCCTCTTCCACGCCCAGGCCGAGCGCACGCCCGACGCGGACGCGCTGGCCTGCGGCGGCGAGCGCGTCACGTTCCGCGACCTCGACCAGCGCTCGAACCGCCTGGCCCGCCACCTGCGCGCGCTCGGCGTGGGCCCCGAGGTGCGGGTCGGGATCTGCGCCGAGCGCTCGGCGGACCTGGTGCTCGGCCTGCTCGGCATCCTCAAGGCCGGCGGCGCCTACGTGCCGCTCGACCCCGCCTACCCGGCCGAGCGCCTCGCCTTCATGGTCGAGGACTCCGCGGTCGAGGTCGTGCTCACGCAGGAGCGCCTGACCGGGCGTCTGCCCGCCACGGCCGCCCGCGTCGTGTGCCTCGACCGCGACTGGCCGGAGATCGCGGCGCGCGGCGCCGAGCCGTTCACGGACGAAGCCGCGCCGGACAACCTCGCCTACCTGATCTATACCTCCGGCTCCACGGGCCGGCCCAAGGGCGTCGCGATCGCGCACCGCAGCGCGGTGGCCCTCCTGCACTGGGCGGCCGAGGTGTTCGGCCCGGAGGACCGCGCCGGCCTGCTCGGCTCCACGTCGGTCTGTTTCGACCTGTCCGTGTTCGAGCTGTTCCTGCCCCTGTGCCACGGCGGCACCGTGGTCCTCGTTCCGAACGCGCTGGCGCTGATCGAAGGCGTTCCCCACCCGGTGTCGCTGGTCAACACGGTGCCCTCGGCGATCGCCGAGCTGGCGCGCCAGGGGGCGATCCCGTCCTCGGTGCGCACCATCGTCCTGGCCGGAGAGCCGCTGCCGGGACGGCTCGTGGACGAGCTGTACGGGCTGCCGCACGTGCAGCGCGTGTTCGACTGCTACGGGCCGAGCGAGGACACCACGTATTCGACCTGGGCGCTGCGCGAGAAGGGCGGCGCGGTGACCATCGGCCGCCCGATCGCGAACACGCGCGCGTACGTGCTCGACGCCGCGATGCGGCCGGTGCCGATCGGGGTGGTGGGCGAGCTGTTCATCGCCGGCGACGGCCTGGCGCGGGGCTACTTGAACCGTCCCGAGCTGACCGCGGAGCGGTTCGTGCCCGACCCGTTCGCGGCGGAGGGCGGCGGGCGGCTCTACCGCACCGGCGACCTGGCCCGCTATTTCGAGGACGGGCGGCTCTGGTTCCTCGGGCGCCGCGATCACCAGGTCAAGCTCCGCGGGTTCCGCATCGAGCTCGGGGAGATCGAGGCCGCGCTCGGCCGCGGCGCCGGCGTCGGAGACGTGGTGGTGGTCGTCCGCGAGGACGAGCCCGGCCAGAAGCGTCTGGTCGGCTACGTGACGGGCCGGGAGGGCGCCACGCTCGAGGTCGCGGAGCTGCGCCGGGAGCTGGGGCGGCGGCTGCCCGAATACATGGTGCCCTCGGCGATCGTCGTCCTGCCCGCGCTGCCCCTGAGCCCCAACGGCAAGGTGGACCGGCGCGCGCTGCCGCGGCCCGAGGCGCCCGCGTCGGCGAGCCCCTCCGAGGCCCCGCGCACGCCGGCGGAAGAGGTGCTGGCCCGGATCTGGTCCGAGGTGCTGCGCGTGAGGGCGGTCGGCGTGCGCGACAGCTTCTTCGAGCTGGGCGGCGACTCGATCCTGAGCCTGCAGGTCGTGGCGCGCGCCGCCGCCGCCGGCCTGCGCGTGTCGCTGCGCCAGCTCTTCGAGCACCCGACGGTGGCCGAGCTGGCCGCGGTCGCCGTTCCCGTGGCCGGCATCGAGGCCGAGCAGGCCCCGGTCACCGGCGAGGTGGCGCTGACCCCCGTGCAGAGCTGGTTCTTCGCGCGCGCGCTGCCGCGGCCGCACCACTTCAACCAGGCCGTGCTGCTCGAGCCGCGCCGCGACGTGCCGGCCGAGGTGATCGAGCAGGCGCTGGCCGACCTGGAGCGGCACCACGACGCGCTGCGCATGCGCTTCGCGCGCGGGCCGGAGGGCTGGCGGCAGACCTGCGCGGCGCCCCTCGCCGCGGCCGTGCTGCGGCGGACGGACCTGGGCCGGCTGCCGGAGGGCGAGCGACCGGCCGCCGCCGACGCGGCCGCGCGGGAGACGCAGGCCGGGCTCGACCTCGAGCGCGGCCCGGTGTGGCGGGCGGCGCTGTTCGAGCCGGGGTCGGACGGGCCCGCGCGCCTGTTGATCGCCGTCCACCACCTCGTGGTGGACGGCGTGTCCTGGCGCGTGCTGCTCGAGGACCTGCAGACCGCCTGCGCGCAGCGCATGCGCGGCGAGCCGGTGCGCCTGCCGCCGAAGACGACGTCGTTCCAGCGGTGGGCGGAGCGCCTGCGCGCGCACGCCGCCGCCGGCGGCGCCGACGCGGAGCTGCCCTACTGGCGCGAGGTGGTGCGGCCGGACGGCGGCACGCTCCCGGCCACGCGGCCCGAGGGGCGCGAGGGCAACACGGCCGGCAGCGCCCGCACGGTCACCGTGACGCTCGACGAGGAGCTGACGGCCGCGCTGCTGCAGGAGGTCCCCGCCGCGTACGGCACGCAGATCGGCGACGCGCTGCTCTCCGCGCTGCTGGAGGCGGTGACCGAGTGGACCGGGCGGGACGCGATGCTGCTCGACCTCGAAGGGCACGGGCGCGAGGAGCTGTTCGAGGGCGTGGACCTCTCGCGGACGGTCGGCTGGTTCACGACGATCTACCCGGTGCGCCTGCGGCGGACCGCGTCTTCGCCGGGGGAGATGCTGAAGTCGGTGAAGGAACAGCTCCGCGGCGTGCCGGGCCGCGGCATCGGCTACGGCCTGCTGCGCGAGCTCCGCGGAGCGGAGCTGGCCAGCGGCGCCGAGCTGCTCTTCAACTACCTCGGCCAGTTCGACCGGGCGCCCGCGCCCGCGCAGCTGTTCGCGCCCGCGGAGGGGCGGACCGGGCCCTGGGAGGACGCCGGCAACCGCCGGGCGCACCTGATCGAGGTCAACGCGCTCGTCTCCGGCGGGCGGCTGCGCGCGGACTGGAGTTACAGCGAGGCCGTGCACGACCGGGCGGACGTGGAGGCGGTGGCGCGCCGGTTCGAGGCCGCGCTGCGCGGCCTGGTCGAGCACTGCCGCGGCGGCGCGTGGGGCTACACGCCGTCCGACTTCCCGCTGGCCGAGCTGGACCAGGCGGAGCTGGACCGGCTGATGGACGGCCCGAGCGAGGTGCAGGGGTGAGCGTGTCCGGCGCGAGCGGCCGCCGTCGCGGGGTGGAGGACATCTACCCGCTGTCCCCGATGCAGGAGGGGATGGTCTTCCACACGCTGATGTCGCCGGAGAGCGGCCTGTACTTCGAGCAGGGCCGGTTCGACCTGGAGGGCGCGCTCGACGCGGCGGCGTTCAAGCGGTCCTGGGAGCGGGCGCTCGAGCGTCACGCGGTGCTGCGCACCCGGTTCGCGTGGGAGGGCCTGGAGAAGCCGCTGCAGGTGGTGGAGCGCGAGGTCGCGCTGCCCTGGGTGGAGGAGGACTGGCGCGCCCTGCCCGCGGCGGAGCAGGAGTCGCGGTTCGAGGCGCTGCTGGAGGCGGACCGCGCGCGGGGCTTCGACATCGCGCGCGCGCCCCTGATGCGGCTCGTGCTGGTGCGCGTGGGGCACGACCGCCACCGGCTCGTGTGGAGCTTCCATCACGCGGTGCTCGACGGCTGGTCGGTGCCGCTGCTGTGGAAGGACGTGCTGACCGTGTACGGGTCGCTCCTCCGAGGCGCCGAGCCCGCCCTCGCGCCGGCGCGGCCCTACCGCGAGTACATCGCCTGGCTGCGCGGGCAGGACATGGGCGCGGCGGAGCGGTACTGGCGCGAGGAGCTGCGCGGGTTCAGGGCCCCGACGCCGCTGGGCGTGGACCGCGGGCATGGAGAAGGCGCGGCGGAGGACTTCGCGGAGCGCGTGTTCTCGCTCGACGAGGCGACCACGGCCGCGCTCAAGGCGGCGGGCCGGCGGCACGGGCTGACCCTGAACACGCTGGTGCAGGGAGCCTGGGCGGTGCTGCTGAGCCGGTACAGCGGCCAGGACGACGTGGCGTTCGGGGTCACGGTGTCGGGCCGCCCGGCCACGCTGCCCGGCGTGGAAGGGATGGTGGGGCTGTTCATCAACACGCTGCCGCTGCGCGCGCGGGTGGACGAGCGGCAGGGCGCCGCGGAGTGGCTCTCCGCGCTGCAGTCGCGCCAGGTCGAACAGCGCCAGTACGAGTACAGCCCGCTGGCCGAGGTCCAGAAGTGGAGCGAGGTCGAGGCGGGCCGGGCGCTGTTCGAGAGCCTGCTCGTCTTCGAGAACTTCCCGGTGGACCCGTCGGCGCGGCTGCCCGGCGACCTGCAGGTCCGCAGCCCCGCCCGCCTCGAGCGTACGAACTACCCGCTGCTGGTGCTCGCGCTGCCCGCCGACCGCTTCCGCTTCCACCTCGTCTACGACCGCAGCCGCTTCGACGACGCCGCGATCGAGCGGATGCAGAGCCACCTGACGCGGATCGTCACGGCCCTGGCCGCCGGGCTCGAGGCCCCCGTCGGCGAGCTGCCGCTGCTCGCCATGGACGAGGAGCGGGCGCTGGCGGGCTGGAACGAGACCGCGGCCGCCTGGCGGCGCGACCGCACGATCCCCGAGCTGTTCCGGGGGCAGGCCGCGGCCACGCCCAACGCGGTCGCGGTGGCCGGCGGCGGGGAAAGCCTCACGTACCGGGCGCTCGCCGCGCGCGTGGACGCGCTGGCGGCGCGGCTGCGGGCGCTCGGCGTGGGCCCCGAGGCGCGCGTCGGCGTCTGCCTGCAGCGCTCGCTCGACCTCCCGGTCGCGCTGCTCGGCGCGATGCAGGCCGGCGCGGCCTACGTGCCGCTCGACCCCGCCTATCCGTCCGAGCGGCTCGCGTTCATGGTGCGGGACGCGGGCGTGCAGGTGCTGCTCACGCAGGAGAGCCTGCGGGACGTGGTCCCCGCCGGCCACGCGCGCGTGCTCTGCCTCGACGGCGATGGCGCCGGGCCGCCCGAGGAAGCGCCGTCCGCGCCCCGGCCCGCGCCGGCCCCGGACAACCTCGCGTACCTGATCTACACGTCCGGCTCGACCGGCACGCCCAAGGGCGTGGCGATCGCGCACCGCAGCGCCGTCGCGCTGCTCGACTGGGCCCGCGAGGTCTTCGGTGCGGAGGACCGCGCGCGTCTGGTCGCCTCCACGTCGGTGTGCTTCGACCTGTCGGTGTTCGAGCTGTTCCTGCCGCTCTGCTGCGGGGGCACCGTGGAGCTGGTCGAGAGCGCGTTGTCGCTCCGCGAGCGGCCGCTCCACGGCGCGACCCTGCTCAACACGGTCCCCTCCGCGATCGCGGAGCTGCTGCGCGAGGGCGCGATCCCGGCCACGGTGCGCACGGTCGTGCTGGCCGGCGAGCCCCTGCCCGCGCGGCTGGTGGACGACCTCTACGCGCTCGGGCACGTCCGCCGGGTGTTCGACTGCTATGGGCCGAGCGAGGACACCACGTATTCGACGTTCGCGCTGCGCCGGGCGGCCGGCCCGGTCACGATCGGGCGGCCGATCGCGAACACGCGCGCGCACGTGCTGGACGCGCGGATGCGGCCGGTGCCGGTCGGGGTCACGGGCGAGCTGTTCCTCGCCGGCGAGGGGCTGGCGCGCGGCTACTTGAACCGGCCGGACCTGACCGCGGAGAGGTTCGTGCCCGACCCGTTCGCCGCCGAGGGCGGGGGACGGCTCTACCGGACCGGGGATCGCGTGCGCTGGCGAGCGGACGGGACCCTCGAGTTCCTCGGCCGCCAGGACCACCAGGTGAAGGTCCGGGGCTTCCGGATCGAGCTGGGCGAGATCGAGGCCGAACTGCGCGCCCACGCGCACGTGCGCGACGCGATCGTGCTCGCGCGCGAGGACCGCCCCGGCGACCAGCGCCTGGTCGCCTACCTGACCCCGCGCGAGGACCGCGCGCTCGACGCCGCCGGCCTGCGCGCGCACCTGCGGCGCCGGCTGCCCGAGCACATGGTCCCCTCGGCGTTCGTCACCCTGGCCGCGCTGCCCCTCACCCCGAACGGGAAGGTGGACCGCCGCGCGCTGCCGTCGCCCGAAGCCGCCGCCGAGGCCCCGCACTCCGAGGAGGCGCGCACGCCGGTGGAGCGCGACCTCGCCGAGATCTGGGCGCGGGTGCTCGGCCGCGACAGCGCGTCGCGCGAGGACGACTTCTTCGCCCAGGGCGGCCACTCGCTGCTGGCCACCCGCCTGGTGTCCCAGGTGCGGCGCGCCTTCGAGGTCGAGCTCCCGCTGCGCGCGGTGTTCGAGGCGCCCACGGTGGCGGCGCTGGCGCGCCGGATCGAGGAGGTGCGCCGGGAC
>DATBIZ010000053.1:0-4864 GCA_036556645.1 Vicinamibacteria bacterium
GCGGCGCCGGACTGCCGGCACCTGGTGATCACGTGCAACCCCCAGGGCGGGCTGGCCACGCGCTACCGCGACGACCCGCGCGTGGCGGTGATCGTGCTCGACGACAAGACCAACGACCGCAGCCTGGTGATGACGAGCAGCTTCACCAACATGGTGCTGGCGGCCACCGTCCTGGGCACGCCGTCCGATCCGGACGCGTACGTGCGCCGCGCCCGCGCGGTCGCGCGGGCCGGCGCCGAGGTGCTGCTGCGGTGCTCGGACGCCCTGGCGGCGGCCGGGCGCGGATCGTACGGGTCGGCCGTCTACCTCGGCAGCGGCTGCCGCCACGGCTCGGCGCGCGAGGCGGCCCTGAAGATGCTCGAGATGACCAACGGCCGCGTGAAGACGTTCCCCGAGACCTACCTCGGCCTGCGGCACGGCCCGATGTGCGCGGTGGACGACGACACCCTGGTCGTCTGCTTCCTGTCGTCCGACCCGGTCACGCGCGCGTACGAGGTGGACCTGGTGCGCGAGCTGGCGCGCAAGGAGCTGGGCGCGCGGCGCGTGATCGTCGGCCACGGGGTGCCGCCGGGCCTGGTGTCCGCGCGCGACCTGGTGGTGGACGTCCCCGCGCTGCAGTCCGTGCCGGACGACGACGCGCCGGTGCTGGACGTGCTGGTCGGCCAGCTCCTGGGCGCGTTCCGCGGTCTCTCGCTCGGGCTGCGGCCCGACATGCCGGCCGAGGACGGGGTGATCAACCGCGTGGTCGAGGAGTTCGCCCTGCACCGGCGACGCTAGCCTGGCGCGCGCCGCGTGATCACCGTCGGCGGCTTCAACACCTCGGTCGACAAGGCGATGACCACGGACGAGCTCGCGCCGGGCGCCGTGGTGCGCGTGCGCGACGTGCGCGCCACCCCCGGCGGCAAGGGCGTGCACGTGGCGCAGGCGGCGGCGGCGCTGGGTGAGCCCGTGTGCCTGGTCGGCCTGGTGGACGCGGCGCATCGCGCGCTGTTCGACGACACCCTGGGGGCCCGCGGCGTGACCTTCGACCCGGTGCCCAGCCCGGCGCCGGTGCGGTCGTGCCTCGCGATCCACGACCGCGGCGGCGCGCGCGTGACCGAGATCCTGGAGCCGGGACCGCAGACCGACGCGCCGACGCGCGAGGCGCTCGGCCGCCGCTTCCTCGCCCGCGCGGCGCGCTCGACCGTGGCCGTGCTCTCGGGCAGCCTGCCGCCGGGCTTCGGCCACGCGGCGTACGCGGAGCTGGTGGGCGCGCTCGCGTCGTCGCCGGTCCGCGTGCTGGTGGACGCGAGCGGCGGGGCGCTCTCCGCGGCGGCCGCGGCGCGGCCGCACCTGGTCAAGCCCAACCGCGAGGAGGCCGAAGCGCTGACCGGCCGCGCGATCGAAGGACCGGCGGCCGCGGTGAAGGCGGCGCGCGCGATCCGCGAGCGCGGGCCCGCCGTGGTCCTGCTCTCGATCGGCGCCGCCGGCGCGGTGGCGGTGGCCGAGGGCCGGGCCGCGCACGCCTGGGTGCACGTGGACGAGGTGAAGACCACGGTCGGCTCCGGCGACTGCCTGCTGGGCGGCGTGGCGGTGGCGCTCGCGCGCGGAGCGTCCTTCGAGGACGTGCTGCGCCTGGGCGTGGCCTGCGGCGCGGCCAACGCGATGTCCGGCGAGACCGGCTTCTTCGCCCGCGCCGACGTGGAGGCGCTGCTCCCGAAGGTCGAGCTGACCAGCCTGTGACGGGCCGTTACCGGTGGTGGATCGGCCTGCTCCTCTTCGCGTCCACCGTCATCAACTACCTGGACCGGCAGGCGCTGAGCGTGCTCGGCCCGCAGCTCAAGGCCGAGTTCTCCTGGTCGAACGAGGCCTTCGCCTGGGTGATCATCTCGTTCCGGCTCGCCTACACGGTGATGCAGCCGGTCTCGGGGCGGCTCCTCGACCGCTTCGGCACGCGGAACGGGCTGACCATCGGCGTGCTCTGGTACTCCACGGCCGCGGTGCTGACCTCGCTGGCCACCGGCATCAAGAGCCTGAGCGCGATGCGCTTCCTGCTCGGGGTGGGGGAGGCCGCCAACTGGCCCGGCGCGACCAAGGCGGTGGCGGAGTGGTTCCCGCGGCGCGAGCGGGGCTGGGCCGTCGCGCTGTTCGACAGCGGCTCGTCGGTCGGCGCGGCCATCGCGGTGGTGGTGGTGCCGCTGCTCTACGCGCACTTCGGGGGGTGGCGGCCCGCGTTCGTGATCACCGGCCTGCTGGGCTTCTTGTGGGTCGTGGCCTGGCGCGTCAGCTATCACCCGCCCGAGCGTCATCCGCGGCTCTCGCCGGGGGAGGCGCGGATGATCCTGGAAGACCGTGCCGCCGGCGGCGACGCCCCGAGCGCCGCACCGCCGCCGCCCGCCGGGGAGCTGCTGCGTTTGCCCCAGACCTGGGGCGCGATCGCGGCGCGCGGGCTGACCGACCCGGTGTGGTTCATGATCACGGACTGGTTCGCGATCTACCTCGTGAGCCGGGGTTACGACCTGGCCGAGACCGCGCTCGGGTTCTGGGTCCCGTTCCTGGCCGCGGACCTCGGCAACTTCTTCGGGGGCGGTGTCTCGAGCGCGCTGATCCGGCGCGGATGGCCGGTGGGCCGCGCGCGGCGCACGCTGATCGTGGGCGGCGGCTTCGGCGTGCTGGCCCTGGTCCCCGCCGCGCTCTCGAGCGACTTCCCGACGCTGGTCGCGTGCTTCGCCATCGCCACCTTCTCCTATGCCGCGATGTCCACCATGGCGCTCGCGCTGCCCGCGGACCTGTTCGAGAACCGCGCGGTGGCGACCGTGGCCGGGATGTCCGGGGCGGCGGCCGGGGGCGGCACGCTCGTCTCGACCTACCTGATCGGCGTGGTGGCCGACCGGTTCTCGTTCACGCCGATCCTGATCACGGCGAGCCTCGTCCCGCTGGCCGCGGCGGCACTGGTCGTCGCGCTGGTCCGAAACGGCCCCCAGTCCGGCCGTGGGCTCCTGAAGGCCATCTAGGCTTTCGTTTCTTTGCGTTTGCCGCTGTTGGCTTGCGTTTGGGCCGGCGTGGTCCGTAGAATCGGTTCTCTCTCAGTCACGAGCGTGTTCGCCCGAGCGATGGTGCGTTCGTCGTGGAGCGCCGCGGCCGCGGTGGCCGTCCTCGTGTCGGCGGCCGCGCACGCGCCCGGGGCCGGAGCGGGGGACGCGAAGGGCGCGGCGGTCCGCGCGTGGGAAGGGCACCTCGACCTCCCGACCTACGAGGAGGGCCTTCCCGACGTGAACCCGCCGTTCGACGTGTTCGAGACCACCCGCTTCAACTACCCCTACACGCTGCGGCAGAACCTGACCGACCGGCGCCGCGCCGCGCGGTGGCGGACGCTGCACCTGGAGAACGAATACCTGAGGGTCACGGTGCTGCCCGACCTGGGCGGCCACCTCTACAGCTGCGTGGACAAGGCGACCGGCGAGGACCTCTTCTACGCGAACACCGCGATCAAGAAGGCGCGTGTGGCCTACCGCGGCGCCTGGACCGCGCTCGGCGTCGAGTTCAACTTCCCGGTCTCGCACAGCTGGGTCACCGCCTCGCCGGTGGACTACGCGCTGCGCTCCCACCCGGACGGCAGCGCGTCGGTGTGGGTGGGCAACCAGGACCGCGCCTACGGGATGCGCTGGCAGGTCGCGCTGACGCTGCGCCCGGCGAGCACGCTGCTGCAGCAGGACGTGGCCCTCTACAACCGCAGCGACACGCGCCACCGCTTCTACTGGTGGACCAACGCCGGCGTGCGGGTCTGGGACGACAGCCGCATCGAGTACCCGATGCGCTTCACCGCGTCGCACGGCTTCACCGCGGTGGACACCTGGCCGGTCAACCGCGCGGGCGTGGACCTGAGCGTGGTCGGCAACCACACGTTCGGGCCCGTCTCCCAGTTCAGCCACGGCAGCCGCGAGGCCTGGATGGGCGTCTACCATCCGCGGACCAACACCGGCGTGGCCCACTACTCCTCGCCGGTGGACGCGCCGACCAAGAAGGTCTGGTCCTGGGGCAGCGACCCCGACGGGCTCGACTGGCGCAAGGCGCTCTCCGACGACCAGAGCGCCTACGTCGAGGTGCAGGCCGGCCTCTTCCGCAACCAGGAGACCTACGCGTTCCTCGAGCCGCAGGAGTCGGTCCGCTTCACCGAGTACTGGATGCCGGTGCGCGGCACCGGCGGCATCACCCGCGCGAGCCCGGAGGGCGTGCTGCACCTGACCCGCGCGCCCTCCGCCGGAGGGACCGTGGACCTCGCGGTCGCCTTCAACGTCACGCGCGCGCTCGCCGGCGGCACGGTGGCGCTGAAGGACGGCGACCGGACCGTGGCCACCGAGCCGGTCACGCTGCGGCCGGACGGGGTGGGCCGGGCCGCGTTCGCGGGCGTGCCGGCCGGCGCGCGCTACACGGTCGAGCTGCGCGACGCCGCCGGCGTGCGCCTGGTGCACACCGAAGACGGCGAGGACATGATGCCGGCCAGCCAGGTCCAGGTCGGTCCGCAGCCCCGGCGCGCGCTGCCGCCGCCGGGCGAGCGCACCGAGGGCGACCTGGTCGAGGGCGGCGCCGACCAGGAGCGCAACGGCCAGCGCCTGGCGGCGTGGGACACGTACGCGGACGGCCTGCGGCGCTTCCCGGAGAGCCTGCTCCTCCTGAAGGCGCAGGGACGCCTGGGCGTGGCGCTGAAGCGATTCGACGAGGCGGCGGAGCGGCTCGAAGCGGTCACCGCGCGCGACCCGACCGACTCCGAGGCGCGGTACTACCTGGGCCTCGCGCGCGACGCGCTCGGCGACGCGCGCGCGGCGCGGGCGGCGTGGGAGAGCGTGCAGCAGTTCGGGACCTTCCGGCCCGCCGCGCTGCTCCA
>DATBIZ010000054.1:0-2433 GCA_036556645.1 Vicinamibacteria bacterium
TGCGCTGCCCGCGCAGCGGCTGCTGGCCCGCGTACTCCTGGCGCAGCGCCATCAGGCCGGGCATCTCCTGCTCGGCGAGGACGATCTCCTTGCGGCCCCACTCGGCCAGGCCGAGGTCGGCCACGCGGTGCTCGAGGGCGCCGCGCGCCGCGGCCGGGTTCATCGTTGCGGTCATCGTTTGTCTCCTTTGTTCCGGAATGCGGCGCCCTCCGCTCCGCGTTTCGCGTCGTTCAACGCATCCGGCAGGGTGAACCTGCCCGGACGCGGCAGAGGAGACGCTCCGCTGCGGGCGCCGGACGCTCCTGAAGTACCTGCCTGAGGGTCGCGGGGCGCGGCGGCCGTGGCCAGCAGCAGCGCCGGGCCCTTCGCCTGCGGCTCGGGCGGCAGTGCGCGCACGCGGACGTCCGCGAGGCCGGCGTCGCCGAGCGCCCGTTCCAGCTCGTCCGGCTCGAAGCCGAGCCGCTCCTGCCCCATCTCGCGCCGGAACTCCTCGCGGTCGTGCCGGAGCAGGTCCACGACCACCAGGCGCCCGCCGGGACGGAGGATCCGCGCGGCCTCGCGCAGCACGGACGCCGGCTCCGGCGCGTAGGTGAGGGCGAGCACCAGCAGCGCGCCGTCGCAGCTCGCTTCGTCGAGCGGCACGGCCTCGAGGCTGCCCTGCCTCAGCTCGACGTTGCCCAGCGCCGCCGTCCGCTTCCGCGCCGCCTTCAGCATCGCGGCCGACTGGTCCACCGCCATCACGCGCCGGACGTGCGGCGCGAGCGCCGCGGCGGCCTGCCCGGTGCCGCAGCCGAGGTCGGCCACGGTCCAGCTCGCCGGCAGCAGCGCGAGCAGCGCCTCCTGGCCGAACGAGCGGCCGTAGAGCTCGTCGCGCAGGCGGTCCCAGCGGCCGGCGGCGCCGGCGAAGAAGGTCTGGGCCTCGGGCCGCCGCTGGGCCAGGAGCCGGGTCAGGCGGAGCTGGTCCTGCGACACGGTGGCCCAGCCGTCGGTCTGGTCCCGCGCGAGCAGCCACAGCTTGCGGGCGGCGGGGTCGGCCATCTCCATCCGGTAGAGGTTGGCGGTGCGGTGGCCGCGGCTGGTCAGCCAGCCCTGGTCGGCCAGCACCTTCAGGTGGCGGCTGACCGTGGACTGCGGGAGCTGCAGCACGTGCACCAGCTCGGCCACGCCCAGCTCGTGGCGCTCGAGCAGGCGCAGGAGCCGCAGGCGGGTGGCGTCGGCGAGCGCCTCCATCCAGCCCAGCAGGGAGTCGGGCCGGCGCGGGGGCTGCGGGGTGGCCGGTGAAAGTGCCATTCCTTGATCCGGATGAAAGGATAGACTGTTCACGCCGTCGAGTCAAGCCCGGACTTGCGGGAAGGGGCGAGCCGGTCAACCCGCTTCTCACCTGAGCCGCCGCCCCGGTGACTCGTCTCGCCGCACGAAGCGGCCCACGAACACCTTCACCGCGTACGTGAACGACGACCGGTCGTTCTCGGGCACCGTCTTGGCCGGAATGGCGAGAAAGTCGTTCACGTCGTACAGCTCCGGCGCGATCCCGGCGAGCTGGTACCGGCGTCCCTGGCGCAGGAGGCCGCGCCGCCAGTCGGCGTCGGACCGGCTCGTCTTCTTGTCGGCGGCCCAGAAGAGCACGCCGAACGGCACCCCGAGCGCGCGCGCCTGCGCCTGCACGGCGGCGATCCCGGGGAAGCTCCAGCCGGAGGCGGTCCAGTCGTGGTCGAGGACGAAGAAGTCGAGCACGGGCACGCCGTGGGCGGCGCAGGCGTCGTGCAGCGCGCGCAGCCACCAGGCCAGATCGTCGGCCGGCAGGGCCGGGTACGGCTCCACGCCGATCACCTTCGCGTGCGGAGAGCGCGCGCGCACGAGCCGCATCCAGGAGACGACCTGGTTGACCGCCTCCGCGTCGGAAAGGGCCAGCACGTCGCCGGCCGCGCGCGCGGCGAGCAGCGGCTCGTCCATGTAGAACGAGCCCGGGACGGCGCCGAGGCGCTCCAGCCGGTCCCACACGCCCACCCGCGCCTCGAAGCAGGCCGGGCCGGTGCGGCAGTCGGGCGAGTCCTTGAGGACCGGCACCTCGAGGCTGAGCGCGAGCCCGGCCGCGGAGATCCGCGCGAAGCACCGCGCCAGCTCTCCGTCCGGCACCGACGCCAGCAGGTGGTCCGCGCTTCCCACCATGTCCACCGACGCGCGGGTCACCGGCCACTCCCCCCAGCGCGCGCAGAGGTCGCGCCAGGGCTGCGGCCGCACCGCCTCGCCCTGCGCCGGCGAGATCCGCACCGCCGGCAGGCGCGGGGCGGGCACGCGCACGTACACGAGGTCGAGCGCGAACGAGGCGCCTCGCGGCGCGGCGATGCGGAAGTCGGCCCCGCCGTTCTGCCGGTTCGCGAACCACGCGTCGCGCAGGACCTCGGTCCGCGCCTTCCAGGTGTTCGTGCCCGC
>DATBIZ010000055.1:0-3087 GCA_036556645.1 Vicinamibacteria bacterium
CAGGCGCCGCAGCCCGCCGCGCACCGCGCGCAGGTGCCGCACCGCCTCGACCACGTTGCCGGTGCCCGCCTCGCCCTTGGTGCGCAGCAGCGCCGCGCCTTCGGCGATCCGCCGCAGCGCTTCGCCCAGGTCGCGGCAGCCGCAGACGAACGGCACCGTGAACGCGTGTTTGTCCACGTGGTGCGCCTCGTCCGCGGGCGTGAGCACCTCGCTCTCGTCGATGAAGTCCACGCCCAGCGCCTCCAGCACCCGCGCCTCCGCGAAGTGGCCGATGCGGCACTTGGCCATCACGGGGATGGACACGGCGGCCATGATCCGCTCCACGATCGCGGGGTCGGCCATGCGCGCGACGCCGCCGTCGCGGCGGATGTCCGCGGGCACGCGCTCGAGCGCCATCACGGCCGCCGCGCCCGCGTCCTCCGCGATGCGCGCCTGCGCCTCGTCGGTCACGTCCATGATCACGCCGCCCTTGAGCATCTCGGCGAGACCCGTCTTCAGCCTGAGCGTCGTCACGGCCGTCTCCTTTCCCTGCCCCGCTCGCGGTTCAGGATGGACAGGATGTGCAGCGACACGAACCGGTCCCCCACGCGGACGCACTCGCGCAGCGTGCCCTCGCGCACGAAGCCCTCGGACTCGTAGAGAGAGCGCGCGCGGTGGTTGTGCTCCATCACGTCGAGCCACAGCCGGTGCGCGCCGAAGCGGTCGAAGGCGGCGGCCTTGACCAGGCGTACCGCCGCCCGCCCGATCCCGCGGCCCTTGTCCACCACCACCAGCCGCCGCCACTGCACGCTCTCGTGCGGGCTCCACAGGTCCATCAGGATCAGGTAGCCGGCCGGGCGGCCGCCCTGCTGGACGATCCAGTGCGCGTACGACGGGTCGGACATCGCCTCGAGGTGCTTCTGCCGGGGCCACTGCAGCACGAAGGGGGCGTTGTCCGGCGCGTGCTCGGCGGCGAGCACGAAGGCGAGGTCGTCCGGCGTCGAGGGCCGGACCGTGACGTCCACCGCCACCGCGGTCGCCCGCGCCATCAGGCCGCTCCCGCCCCGGCCGCGGCCGGCGCCCGCAGCTCCCGGCCCAGGCGCACGACCGCATCGAGCAGCACGTCGAGGTCGTCCCGCCGCGTGCGGTGGTTGGTGATCGCCACGCGGATCGCGTACGCGCCGCGGATGATGGTGTGCGACGGCACCGCCACCCCGCTCTCGTGCAGCCGCACGAGCAGCGCGCGGTTGAGCGCGTCGAGGGCATCCGGCGGCGCGCCGGCGTAGCGGAAGCAGACGACGTTGAGCGGCGCGGGCGCGAGCAGCTCCAGCTCGCCGTGCGCGCGCACCTTCTCGGCCAGGTACGCGGCCTGGTCCACGTTCTGCTGGACGAGGCGGCCCAGCTTCGCCACGCCCTGCTCCTTGAGGCCCATCCACACCTTCAGGGCGCGGAACCCGCGCGAGAGCTGCGGCGAGTGCTCGGACATCCGCGGGTTGCGCCAGGCGATCCCGCCCGGCACCGGCGCCAGGTAGTCGGCGGTCACCGTGAAGGACCGCCGGTGCGCGGCCGCGTCGCGGACCAGCACGCAGCCGACCTCGACCGGGAAGTAGCCCCACTTGTGCAGGTCGAAGGCGAGCGAGTCCACGCGCTCGAGGCCGGCCAGGCGCGGCCGCAGGGTGGGCGCCAGCACCGCCATCGCGCCGAACGCGCCGTCCACGTGCAGCCACAGCCCCTCGGCCTGGCAGTAGTCGGCCAGCGCGCCCAGCGGATCCACCGCGCCGGTGTTCACGGTGCCGGCGTTGGCGATCACGCAGAACGGCTGCCGCCCCTCGCGCCGGTCGGCGGCCACCGCCTCGGCCAGCGCCCGCACGTCCAGCTCGAACGCGTCGTTGACCGGCAGCAGCCGCAGCGCGTCGCGGCCGACGCCGAGGACCTGCAGCGACTTGGCCACCGACGAGTGCGTCTCGCGCGAGGCGTAGGCGACCAGCGGCCGCGGCGCCGCGGCCAGCCCGGCGCGCGGGACGTCGAAGCCCGCCCGCGCGTCGCGCGCGACCGTCAGCCCGACGAAGTTCGCCATCGAGCCGCCGCTCACCAGCAGCCCGCCGGCCTCCTGCGGGAAGCCCATCAGCTCCTTGAGCCAGATCAGCACCTGGTCCTCGACCAGGCTCGCCGCGTCGTCGAAGTCGCCGACGTTGCAGTTCATCGTCGCGGCCAGCATCTCGGCCAGCGCGGTGAACGGCGTGCCGGTGCCCATCACCCATCCCCAGAAACGCGGGTGCAGGTTGCCCGTCGGGTAGGGCAGCACGTTGCGGAGGAACGACTCGAACGTGCGCTCGGCGCCCTCGCCCTCGACCGGCAGCGGCGCGCGCAGCTCCGCGCGGACCTCGGGCGGAGGCGACTGCCAGACCGGCCGCTCCCGCAGCGTCTGGATCGAGGTCAGCGCCTCGTCCACGGCGCGGTGCGCGAGCGCGCGGAAGGCGGTCCAGTCCGGGGGGTCCAACGTCTCTTCGGTCACGTGGCGGTCCTTCCTGTCCGGTTGTATCGGTACAATTCGGCCGCGATTGTCGCGACGTGCGAGAAATTAGTGCTGGCAACGCGCGGTGTCAATCGGTATATTGTCACCATGACAATATGGGTTCCGGCGCTCGACGACCGGCCGGGCCCACGTTATCGAGCGATCGCCGACGCCCTGCACGAGGACGTCGTCGCCGGCCGGCTTGCCGCCGGCTCACGCCTGCCCACGCACCGCTGGCTGGCCGACCGGCTCGGGGTGACGGTCGGGACCGTGACGCGCGCCTACCTCGAAGCGGCGCGCCGTGGGTTGCTCACCGGCGAGGTCGGCCGCGGCACGTTCGTGCGCGGCCCGGCCGTCGCGCTGGCGGCGGCCGATCCGGCGGGGATCGACCTCGCGCACAACCACCCGCCCTTGCCCACGCACGGGCCGCTCGCCGACGTCCTGCAGCGCACGCTCGCCGCGGTGGCCGGCCGCGCGGACGTCTCGGCGCTGCTCGGATACCCCGTGGACGGCGGGCTGGCGCACCACCGCGAGGCCGGGGCGGCGTGGATCGCCCGCAGCGGCCTGAGCGCGGACGCGGACGACGTGCTGGT
>DATBIZ010000056.1:0-8664 GCA_036556645.1 Vicinamibacteria bacterium
GCCGACGGCCGCGCTCGCGATCGAGCTCCGTCACGACCTGGAGTGGATGGGCTCCGAGGCGGCCGCGGTCGAAGGGCTGCTGGCCGGCCGGCCGAGCCTGGCCGTGTTCCTGTCCCGCGCGTGGCTCACGGGCCTGTTCGCCGAGCCGCCCGGCGGGCAGGAGCCCGCCATCGTCCTGCTGCGCGAAGGCCGCGCGCTGCGTGGCCTGGTGCCGGTCGGCATCGAGCGGCGCCGCGCGCACGTCCGCGTCGCGCTGCTCGGCGGCGGCGCCGGCTCCGACCGCACCGACCTGCTGGCCGCGCGCGGGTACGAGGCGGCCGGCGCGGATGCGTTCCTCCGCTGGCTGCACGAGGCCTTCGGCGCGCGGTTCGTGCTCGAGCTGCGGGACGTGCCGGCCGAGTCGGCGCTCTGGGGCGGCGTCCACCGCGCCAACGCGGAGCGGCGGTCCCGGCTGGCTGTGCAGCCGCGCGAGGTGCACACCCTGCCGTTCCTGGACCTCGACGAGCTGGCCGCCCCGGCCGCGCCCGGGGCGGAGTGGCCGTGGCACCCCCGCTCGCTGGCGCGTCACCGCCGGTGGCTCGAGCGCCGGGGCACGCTGCGCGTCGAGCTGCTCGACGACGAGCGGGCGGTGCTCGAGGCGTTCGACACGCTCACGCGCCTCCTGCACGAGCGCTGGCGCGGCCACCAGGGCGGCTCGGCGCTCGACGCGCCGCGAGCGCGGGCGTTCCACCGGGGCGTGCTGCCGCGGCTGCTCCGCGCCGGCCACCTGCGCATGCTCCGCCTCGCCTGCGACGGGCGCACGGTGGCCGTCTTCTACGGGCTCGCCGCCGCCGGGTGGTGGGGATACTTCCTCGCCGGCTACGACCGCGAGTGGGCCGGCCGCATCCACCTCGGGCAGGTCACGCTCGCCGCCGCGATCGACCGCGCCCGCCAGGAGGGCGCCGCGGAGTTCGACTTCCTGAAGGGCGCGCACGCCGTGAAGTACCTCTGGCCGGTGCGCGAGCGCGCGACCCTCGACGGCGACGTGTACGCGCCCGCGGCCGGCCCCCAGGCCCGGCGCGCGCGCTGGGCCGCGGGGCAGGCGCTGGCCGCGTGCGTGAAGGCCGGACGGCCACGCCGGCGCGGATGAGCGCGATGGGACACATCCGGCCGTTCGCCGAGGACGACATCCCGCAGGTCGCGGCCCTGCACGTGGCGGCGTTCCGCCGTCCGGGCCCCCTCGACCTCGAAGGCTATCGCCGTTACTTCACCGACACGTTCGTGCAGCACCCGTTCGGCTCCGGCGCGCTCCCTTCGCTCGTGTACGAGGAGGAGGGACGCATCCTCGGGTTCCTCGGCCTGGTCGGCCGCCGCGTGTCCCTCGACGGGCAGCGGTTCGACGCGCTGGTCAGCTCGCAGTTCGTGGTGGACCCGCGGTGCGCGGCCGGGCTCGTCGCGCTGCGGCTCGCCAAGGCGTACCTGTCCGGGCCCCAGGACCTCTCCATCGCCGACGAGGCCAACGACGTCTCGCGGCGCATCTGGGAGGGCCTGGGCGGCGCGACCGCGCTCCTGCTCAGCATGTACTGGACGCGCGCGTTGCGGCCGGCGCAGCTCGCGGTCGGGCACCTGCGCGCGCGGCCGCGCGCGGCCGCGATCGCCGCGCTGGCGCGCCCGTTCGCGAAGGTGACGGATGCCCTGGTCGGCAGCGGCCGCGCGCGCTACTTCCGTCCGGCGGTGCCGGCGGCGCCCGGGGAAGACCTGACCGGCGACACGGTGGTCGCGCACGCCGCGGCCGTGTGCGGCCGCGGCGCCGTGCGCGTGGACTACGACGCGCGCGGCGTGCAGTGGCTGCTGCAGCGCGCCGCGCGGGGGAAGGCCGGCCGCCGGCTGCTCAAGGCGGTGCTGCGCCGGGGCGAGAAGGTGCTCGGCTGGTACATCGGCCGGCTCGGCGACGACGGCGTGGTCGAGACGCTGCAGCTCGCGGCCACGCCGGCCTCCGTCGGCGACGTGCTCGATCAACTGTTCCATCGCGCCTGGCGCCACGGCGCGGTCGCGGTGACGGGCCGGCTCGAGCCGCGTTTCCTGCAGGCGCTCTCCGACCGCTACTGCGTGTTCCACCGCCGCGGCCCCTGGGTGCTGTTCCACTCGACCCGGCCGCGGCTCGTCGAGGCCTTCCACGCCGGCGAGGCCTGCCTCTCTCGTCTCGACGGCGAATGGTCGCTCCGCTTCCTTCCGTCCCTGAACTGACGAGGCCACCCCGTGACGATGCTCCTGCTCGCCGCTGCCGCCGCGTTCGTGCTGCTCGCCGTGTCGGCCGAGATCCTCGCCCGCTGGTGGATCCGGCGCGGCCGGCACTACGTGTTCCCGCCCGGCATGCGGCTGCTGCTGCACCCGCATCCGGCGGTGTTCCCCCAGCTCGAGTCGTCGGTCCGCTTCGACGTCAACGGCGACGGCGAGCGCGGCGACGCGGTGCCGCGGCTGCGGCCGCGGGAGAGGCTCTACCGCGTGCTGGTGGCCGGCGGCAGCCAGCCCGAAGGCTACCTGCTGGACCAGCACACGAGCTGGCCGGGCGCCCTGCAGCGCCTGCTCGAGGCGCCGGCGGCGCGCCTGCGGCTGGGCGCCGCGCGCGTGCACGTGGGCAGCATCGCGCGCTCGGGGGTGGGCTCCGAAGGGCTCCACCTGATCCTGCGGCGCGTGCTCCCGCGCTACCGGCGGCTGCAGGCGATCGTGGTGCTGGTGGGCGCCAGCGACGTGCTGCGATGGCTCGAGGAAGGCGCGCCGGCCGCGCCGCCGTCGCCCGTGCGCACGGCCGACGTGTTCCGCTGCCACCCCGGGGCGCGCTTCGGCTGGGCGCCGGGTCGGCTGGCGGCCGTGGAGCTGGCCCGGCGGTGGCGCCGGCGGTGGCTGCGGCCGGTGGACGAGCACGACCTGGCCGGGTCGTGGGTGGGCAAGGCCCGCACCATGCGCGCGCAGGCCAGGGTGATCCGCACCACCACGCCCGATCCCGCGCCGATGCTCGCGCACTTCGAGCGCGAACTGCGCGAGGCCCTGCGCCTCGCCGGCGCGCACGCCGAGCGCGTGCTGGTCGTGCGGCAGCCCTGGTTCGACCGGCCCTGCACCCCCGAGGAGGCGGCGCTGATGTGGCACGGCGGGGCCGGCCAGGCCTGGAAGGAGGAGGTCACCACGTACTTCTCGCACGACGTGCTGTCGCGGCTGATGGCGGCGCTGGACGCGTGCGCGGCGCGCGTGGCCGAGGAGGCCGGCGTCGAGCAGCTCGACCTGCGGCCGCTGCTGCCCGCGGGCGCGGAGCACTACTACGACTTCTTCCACGCGACCCCGGCCGGCGCCCGGATCGTGGCCGGCGCGGTGGCGGCCACCGTGCTGCGCCAGCCGCTGGCGTCCGCGTCGGGCGCGGCGGCGCCCAAGCGCGCCTCCTAGCCATGTGCGGCTTCGCCGGCATCTTCACCGCCGCGCCCGGGCGCCGGACGACGCTCGCCGACCACGTCGCGCGCATGACGGCTCCGCTCGCCCACCGCGGGCCGGACGACGCCGGCGCCTGGGCCGACGAGCAGGCGGGCATCGCGCTCGGGTTCCGGCGCCTGGCCATCCTCGACCTGTCGGAGAGCGGGCACCAGCCGATGCGCTCCGCGTCCGGGCGCTTCGTGACCGCGTTCAACGGCGAGGTCTACAACTTCGACGAGCTGCGCGCGGAGCTGGAGCGGCTCGGCCACCGCTTCCGCGGGACCTCGGACACCGAGGTGATGCTGGCGGCGTTCGAGGAGTGGGGGCTGGAGCGCGCCGTCCGCCGGTTCGTGGGGATGTTCGCGGCCGCGGTCTGGGACGGCGAGCGGCGCGAGCTGTCGCTGGTGCGCGACCGGCTGGGCAAGAAGCCGCTCTACGTCTACCGCGAGGCCGGCCTGGTCACGTTCGGCTCCGAGCTCAAGGCGCTGGTCGCGGGGCCGGCGTTCGACCGCACGATCGACGCGCGCGCGCTGGCGGCGTACCTGCGCGACCTGTACGTGCCAGGGCCGCGCACGATCTTCGAGCGCGCGGTCAAGCTGCCGCCCGCGCACGTGCTCACCCTGCGCGATCCCGCGGCGCCGCTGCCCGCGGCGCGGCCGTACTGGTCCCTGCGCGAGGCGGCGGCGGCGGGGCTCGCCGACCCGATCCGCTCCGAGGCCGAGGCGGTGGCGGCGCTCGACGCGCAGCTGGTGGAGGCGGTGCGCTGCCGGCTGCGTGCCGACGTGCCGCTGGGCGCGCTGCTCTCGGGCGGGGTGGATTCCTCGACGGTGGTGGCGCTGATGCAGGAGGCCAGCCGCCGCCCGGTCAAGACGTACACGATCGGCTTCGCGGACCAGGAGTTCGACGAGGCGCGCCACGCCGCGCGCGTCGCCCGCCACCTCGGCACCGAACACACCGAGCTGCAGCTCACCGGCGAGGACGCGCTGCGGCTGATCCCGCGGCTGCCCGACGTGTTCGACGAGCCGCTGGCCGACCACTCCCAGGTGCCGACCTGCCTGGTGGCCCAGCTCGCGCGGCGCCACGTGACCGTCGCGCTCTGCGGCGATGGCGGCGACGAGCTGTTCGGCGGGTACAACCGCTACGTGTACGGCGTGCGCGTGCTGCCCCGCCTGCTGCGCGTCCCGCGGCGCGCCCGCCGCGCGCTCGCGGCCGCGCTGGGCGCGGTGCCCGCCCTGGCCTGGGACCGCGCCGCGTCGGTGGCGCGGGCGCTGCCGGGCCTGCCCCACCAGCGCGTGGGGGAGCGCGTCCACAAGGTCGCGCGGCTGATGGCCGCCGATTCGGTCGCGGACATGTACGGCTCGCTCGTCTCCGCCTGGGACCCCGCCGCGGTCCTGCTCGACCCGCCGCGCGCCGAGGCCGCCGAGGCCCCCCCCGGCGGCGAGCCCGAGGACCTGCTGGACCGGCTGCTCCTCGCCGACCAGCTCGCCTACCTGCCCGACGACCAGCTCTGCCGCGTGGACCGCGCCAGCATGGCGGCGAGCCTCGAGCTGCGCTCGCCGCTGCTCGACCATCGCGTGGCCGAGCTGTCGTGGCGGATCCCCGCGCGCTTCAAGCTCCGCGGGACGACCGGCAAGTGGATCCTGCGCCAGGTGCTCCATCGGCGCGTGCCGCCCGCGCTGGTCGAGCGGCCGAAGATGGGCTTCTCGGTCCCGATCGACCGCTGGCTGCGCGGGCCGCTGCGCGGGTGGGCGGAAGGCCTGCTCGACGAGCGGGAGATCCGCGCGGGGGGCCTGCTCGATCCCCGCCCGATCGCGCGGGCGTGGCGCGACCTCCAGGCCGGCCGCCGGCAGACGGGACAGGCGCTGTGGGCCGTGATCATGTTCCAGGCCTGGTGCGCGCGCTGGAGTCCGGCCCAAGGCGGCGCGCCGGCGGCGCACCCGGCACGGGTCTGCGCGTGAGCGGCGCCGAAGGCCTGCGCATCGCGCAGCTCATCGAATCGGACGGGCCCGGCGGCGCCGAGCAGGTGGTCGTGGACCTGGCCACCGGCCTGCAGGCGGCGGGCGCGCAGAGCGTGGTGTTCGTGCCGAGGAACGGCGAGGGCTGGCTGGCCCGGCAGCTCGAAGGCAGCGGCGTCGCGGTCGAGCCGTTCGCGCTGGAGCGCCCGCTCTCGCCGGCGGCCGCGGGCGGGATCGCGGCCGCGCTGCGCCGCCACGCCGTCCACCTCGCGCACGGGCACGAGTTCTCGATGGCGGTCTACGGCGCCTGGGCCTCGCGGCTGGCGGGCCTGCCGCACCTGATCACGATGCACGGCGGCCGCTACTACGCGGGCCACCTGCGACGGCGCCTCGCCCTGCGCCTGGCCGTCGCCTCGAGCGGCGCCACCGTCGCGGTGTCGAGCGGCCTGGCCGCGCACCTCGGCCGCGACCTGCACGTCCGGCCAACGCGGATCACCGTGATCCCCAACGGCGTGCGGCCGCGGCCCGCCGACCCGCGGCGGCCCGGCCTGCGCGAGGCGCTGGGCCTCGGCCCCGACCACCGCCTGCTGGTCTCGGTCGGGAACCTGTACCCGGTCAAGGGGCACCGGCATCTGCTCGACGCGCTGGCGCTGCTGGCGGCGCGGCATCCGCGCCTGCACCTGGCCATCGCCGGCCGCGGTCATCTCGAAGGCGCGCTGTCGGCGCGCGCGCGGCAGCACGGCCTGGCCCGCCGCGTGCACCTGCTCGGCCTCTCGTCGGACGTGCCGGGAGTGCTCGCCGCCGCCGACGTGTTCGTGCTGCCGTCGCTCTCGGAAGGGCTGCCGCTCGCGCTGCTCGAGGCGATGTTCGCCGGCCGCGCGATCGTGGCCAGCGACGTCGGCGACGTCGGCGCCGCGCTCGCTCACGGAGACGCCGGGGTGCTGGTGCCGGCCGGAGACCCGCCGGCGCTCGCCGACGCGATCCACGGCCTGCTCGCCGATCCCAGCCGCGCGCGGTCCCTCGGCGAGAGCGCGGCGCGGAGGGCTGCGTCCGAATACGGCCAGGCGCAGATGCTGCGCCGTTATGGCGCGCTGTACGGCGAGCTGCTGGCCCGTCGCGGCCGCACGGTGGCGCTGCGCGCGGCGGGCGCGACGGCGGCGAAGTGATGGACCACGTGATGACGCTCATCGCCGCGGCCTGCGCCGCC
The DNA here is from genome assembly GCA_036556645.1 of Vicinamibacteria bacterium. Taxonomy (GTDB): domain Bacteria; phylum Acidobacteriota; class Vicinamibacteria; order Fen-336; family Fen-336; genus DATKEG01. The sequence continues at coordinate 6,604 of DATBIZ010000056.1, forward strand.
ACGCTGGCGGCGCTGAGCCTGCTCGCCGCGTACCAGTGGCTCCTCGCGGCCGCGTCTGTCTTCGGGGAGCGGCCCCTCCCCGAGCACGGCCAGAGCGGGCAGACGCGGTTCCTCGTGCTGGTCCCCGCCCACGACGAAGAGGCGGGGCTGCCGGCCACGCTGCGTAGCCTCGACGCGCTCGACTACGCGGTGGACCGTTATCAGGTGGTGGTGGTCGCGGACCGCTGCGCCGACCGCACCGCCGCGGCCGCGCGCCGCGGCGGTGCCCTCTGCCTCGAGCGCGAGGGTGGACCGGCGGGCAAGGGCGCGGCGATCGCCTGGGCCCTCGACACGCTGTCCGGGCTCTCCGCGCCGTTCGACGCGGTGGTCGTCCTCGACGCCGACACGCTGGCGCATCCGGGGCTGCTGGCCGCGTTCGAGCGGGGCCTGCGCGCGGGGCACCAGGTCCAGCAGGGCTACAACGACCTGGCCAACCCCTGGGAGAGCGCGTTCACGCGCGTGATCGCGGTGACCTCCACCCTGCGCAACCGGCTCTTCTACGGCGGCAAGGCGCGCCTGGGCCTCTCCGCGATGCTGACCGGCACCGGCATGTGCTTCGCGCGGGCGCTGCTCGAGCGGCACCGCTGGGATGCGTTCTCGGTGGGCGAGGACTGGGAGTTCTCGGCGTCGCTGCTGCTGCACGGCGAGCGGATCCGCTTCAACCGCGACGCGAAGGTCTTCGCCCGCGAGTCGCGCGGCTTCCGGCAGGCGTCGCCGCAGCGCCTGCGCTGGGCCAGCGGCCGGCACGCGGTGGCCGCCACCGGCGGGCGCGCCCTGCTCGCGGCGGGCGTGCGGCAGAGGAGCCTTGCGCTCTGCGACGCCGCCCTCACCCTCGCGGCCCCGACGTATTCGGTCCAGGCCGCGCTCGCGCTCGGCTGCCTCGCCCTCGCCGCGGTCGCGCCGGGCGGGGCGGCCCGGCCGTGGCTCGCGCCGTGGGCGGCCGGGGTGACCGCGCTGCTCGCGCTCTACTTCCTGGCCGGCGCCGCGCTGACCGCCGCGCCGCTGCGCGCCCTGGGCGGCATCGCGTTGATCCCGGCCTTCCTGCCCTGGCGGGTCGCGGTCGAGGTGCTCGGCCTGCTCGGCTACGGCCGCGGCCGCTGGGTGCGGACGCGGCGGCTGCCCGCCGCGCGCTGACCCACGTCACCAACGAAGAGGGAACGATGCGCATCCTCCACCTGGCCATGCCGGGCGAGTTCGGCGGCCTCGAGACCGTGGTGGGGCTGCTGGCCGCGGCGCAGCGCGGGCGCGGGCACGCCGTGCACGTCGGCGCGCTGCTGGAGACGCCGCGCGTGCCGCCGGCGCTCTTCGGCCGCCTCGAAGCCGCCGGCGTGGCCGTCTACGCCCTGCCGGTGCGCGCGCGCGGCTACCTGGCGGAGCGGCGCGCGGTGGCCGCCCTGTGCGCGCACGCGCGGCCGGACGTCGTGCACACGCACGGATATCGTCCCGACGTCGTGGACGGCGGGGTCCCGCGCCGGATGGGCATCCCGGTGGTGACGACCGTGCATGGCCGCACGAGCCTCGGCTGGAAGGACCGGCTCTACGTGCGGTTGCAGCAGCGGGCGTTCCGCCGCTTCGACGCGGTGGTGGCGGTGTCGCGGCCGCTCGCCGACACGCTTCGCGGGGCGGGGGTCGCCGCCGAGCGCGTGCGCGTGATCCGCAACGCGTGGGCCGCCGAGGCGGTCGCGCTCGACCGCCTCGCCGCGCGCCGCGCGCTGGGGATCCCGGAGCACGGCTTCCGCGTGGGGTGGGTGGGCCGGCTGTCGGCGGAGAAGGGCTGGGACGTGTTCCTGCGCGCGCTGGCCGCCATGGGCGCGGGCGCCGAAGCGCCCAGCGCCTCGATCATCGGGGACGGGCCCGAGGCGGGGGCGGCGCGCGCGCTCGCGGGCACTCTCGGCCTCTCCCGCCGCCTGTGCTGGCACGGTACGGTCGGCGAGGCGGCGCGCCTGTACCGCGCGTTCGACGTGTTCGTGCTCAGCTCGCGCGCCGAGGGCACGCCCATGGTGCTCTTCGAAGCGATGGCGG
>DATBIZ010000057.1:0-17446 GCA_036556645.1 Vicinamibacteria bacterium
ACAGCCGGCGCCCGGCCACCGCGCGTGGCCGTGGTCGCGGGATGTCGCACGCCCTTTGCGCGGGCCGGGACGGCCTACCGCGACCTGACCGCGCTGGATCTGGCCAAGTCCTGCGTCCGGGAGCTGATCGAGCGCACGGACGTGGACCCCGCCTGGATCGGCCAGGTCGTGATGGGGCAGGTGGTCCCCTCGGTCAAGGCCCCGAACCTGGCCCGCGAGGTCGCGCTCGGCACGGGCCTGCCGCCCGAGGTACCCGCGCACAGCGTCAACCGTGCCTGCGCGTCCGCCGGCCAGGCGATCGTGGACCTGGTCGCGGCGATCCAGAACGGGGAGGCCGACACCGGCATCGCCGGCGGCGCCGAGAGCCTGTCCGACGTGCCGATCCTGCACAGCCGCCGGATGGCCCAGGCGCTGGTCGAGGCGTCGCGCGCGAAGTCGGTCGGCGCGAAGCTCAAGGCGTTCGCGCGCGTGCGCCCGCGCGACCTCCTGCCCGACGCGCCGGGGATCGCCGAGCCCTCCACTGGGCTGAGCATGGGCGAGTCGGCGGAGAAGATGGCGCGCGAGAACGGCATCACGCGCGAGGAGCAGGACTGGATCGCCTACCAGAGCCACCAGCGCATGGCGGCGGCCGTGGAGGCGGGCAAGCTCGCGCCGGAGATGTCGGCCGTGCGGGCGGCGCCGTCCTACGAGCCGCGGCTCGAGCAGGACAACCTGCTGCGCCGCGACAGCACGCCGGAGGCGCTGGCGAAGCTGCCGCCGGTCTTCGACCGCAAGTACGGCACCGTGACCGCCGGCAACTCGTCGCCGCTGACCGACGGCGCGGCGGCCGTCCTCTTGATGTCCGAGGAGAAAGCGCACGCGGAGGCGTACGACCCGCTCGCGTTCATCAGGGCCTGGGCCAACACCGCGGTGGACCCCGGCGGGCAGCTCCTGATGGGGCCGGCGTTCGCGATCCCGAAGGTCCTCGACCGCGCCGGCCTGACCCTCGCCGACATGGACCTGATCGAGATGCACGAGGCGTTCGCGGCGCAGGTCGCCTCGAACATCCAGGCGATCGAGTCGGACGCGTTCGCGCGCGAGAAGCTCGGCCGGCCGCAGGCGGTGGGCCGGATCGACCGCGAGAAGCTCAACGTCAACGGCGGGTCGATCGCGGTCGGCCATCCCTTCGGCGCCACCGGCGCGCGGCTCACCACCACCCTGGCCAACGAGATGGTCCGCCGCGGCAGCCGCTACGGGCTGATCTCGATCTGCGCCCAGGGCGGCATGGGGTTCGCGATGGTCCTCGAGCGATGAGCGCGGGCGCGCTCGACGGCGTGCGCGTGCTCGACCTCACCCGCTACATCCCCGGCCCTTACGGCACGATGCTGCTCGGCGACCTCGGCGCGGACGTGGTCAAGGTCGAGGAGCCCGGCGTCGGCGACCCGACGCGCGGCCTGCCGCCGGCGGTGGGCGGCGACTCCGCCGTCCACGCCGCGCTCAACCGCAACAAGCGCTCGATCGCGCTGGACCTGCGCACCGAGGCGGGCGCAGCCGTCGTCCGCCGCCTCGCGCGCGAGGCCGACGTGCTGGTCGAGGCGTTCCGCCCGGGCGTGATGGAGCGCCTCGGCCTCGGCGGGGACACGCTGCGCGCGGAGAACCCTCGCCTCGTGTACTGCTCGATCACCGGCTACGGGCGCGAGGGCGCCCGGGCGCAGCGCGCCGGCCACGACGTCAACTATGCCGCGGTGGGCGGCCTGCTCGCCGCGAACCGCGACGCCGACGGCCGCGCCGTGCTGCCCGGCGCGCAGCTGGCCGACGTCACCGGCGGCCTGCTCGCGGTGATCGGGATCCTGGCCGCGCTGCGCGCGCGCGAGCGCACCGGGCGCGGACAGGTGGTGGAGGTCTCGCTCCTGCACGGCGTGCTGGCGCTGATGGCGCTCCCGCTGACGCGCGTGCTGGCCGGCGGCAGCGGGATGGACGAGCTGTCCGGCACGTACGCGTGCTACCGCGTGTACCGCTGCCGCGACGGCCGCGAGCTGGCGGTGGGCGCGCTGGAGCCGAAGTTCTGGGAGCGGCTCTGCCGCGCGCTCGCGCTCGACGACTACGTGGGGCGCCAGTGGGCGACGGGCGCGCGACGCCAGCAGGCGATCGACGCGTTCGCGGCCGCGTTCGCCACGCGCGACCGCGACGAGTGGCTGCGTGCCCTGGCCGGCGAGGACGTCTGCGTGGAGCCGGTGCTCGACGCGCGCGAGGCCGCGGACGCGGCCCCAGGCGCCATCGCCGAGCTGCGCGCCGGGGGGGCGCCGCTGCGCACCGTTGCCACACCCGTGCACCTGCGCGACGCCGCCGCGGCGTACCGGCGCGAGCCGCCGGCCCTGGGCCAGCACACGGCCGAGGTCCTGGGCCAGGCCGGGTTCACCCCGCACGAGATCGCGGCGATGCGCGCGGAGGGCGTCCTGGCATGACGATGGCCGCGGCCGTGCCTTCCACCGCGTTCCGGAGCGAGCTGGGCGGCGACGGCGTCCTGGTGCTCACGCTCGACGTGCCGGGCGAGAAGGTCAACATGCTCGGCCGCGCGATGATGGAGGAGCTGCAGGGCCTGCTGGCCGACCTCGAGTCGCGCACGGACGTGGCCGCGGTCGTGCTCCGCAGCGGCAAGCCCGACAACTTCATCGCCGGCGCCGACATCAAGGACTTCCTGCAGGTCCGCAGCGCGATGGAGGGCGAGGCGCTCTCCCGCGCGGGACAGGCGATGCTCGACCGGCTGGCCGCGCTGCGCGTGCCGCTGGTGGCCGCGATCCACGGCTCGTGCCTGGGCGGCGGGCTCGAGACCGCGCTCGCCTGCCGCTACCGCGTCGCGAGCGACGATCCGCGGACCGTCCTCGGCCTGCCCGAGGTGAAGCTGGGCCTGATCCCCGGCGCCGGCGGCACGCAGCGCCTGCCGCGGCTGATCGCGCTGCCGCTCGCCCTGGACCTGATCCTGAGCGGCCGCAACCTGAAGGCGAAACGCGCGCTGAAGGCCGGGCTCGTGGACGAAGTGGTGCCGAAGGAGGTGCTCCTCACCGCGGCGCGCCGCGCCGCGCGCGCGCTCGCCGACGGCACGCGGCGCCCGTCGCGCGGCGGCGCGCGGGTGCAGGACCGGCTGCTGCGGCCGGTGATCTTCCGCAAGGCGCGCGCGTCGGTGGCGGAGAAGACCGGCGGCCACTACCCGGCGCCCCCGCGCGCGATCGACGCGGTGGAGCGCGGCACCGCCACCACCCTCGAGGAAGGCCTGAAGATCGAGGCGCGCCACTTCGGCGAGCTGGCGGTCACGGACGTGTCGCGCCACCTGGTGTCCCTCTTCTTCGCCACGCAGGAGCTGAAGAAGGACACCGCGCACCTCGACGGCGCGAAGCCGCGCGAGGTGAAGAAGCTCGGGGTGATCGGCGCCGGGCTGATGGGCTCCGGCATCGCCGCCGCCGCCGCCGAGGCGGGCGCGCTCGTCCGCCTGCGCGACGCGCAGCCCGAGGCGGTCGCGCGCGGCCTGCGCATGGCGCGCGAGGTGTTCGAGGAGCGGCGCAGGCGGGGAAGCCTCGGCGGCCGCGACGTGCAGAAGCGCATGGACCGCATCTCCGCGACCACGGACCTGACCGGCCTGCGCCACGCCGACCTGGTGATCGAGGCCGTGTTCGAGGACCTCGAGCTGAAGCGGCGCGTGCTGGCCGAGCTGGAGGAGGCCACCGGCGAGGACGCGATCATCGCCAGCAACACCTCGTCCCTGCCCATCGCCCAGATCGCCCGCCAGGCGAAGCGGCCGTCGCGCGTGCTCGGCATGCACTTCTTCTCGCCCGTCCACAAGATGCCCCTGCTCGAAGTGGTGGTGACCCCGGACACGGAGCCGGCCGCCACCGCCACCGCGGTCGCCTTCGGCCGCCGCCTCGACAAGCAGGTGATCGTGGTGCGCGACGGCCCGGGGTTCTACACCACGCGCGCGCTGGCGCCGTACCTGCAGGAGGCGGCGCGCCTGGTGGAGGAAGGGGCGGCGATCGAGGACGTGGACCGCGCGATGGTCCGTTTCGGCTTCCCGGTCGGCCCGGTGACCCTGCTCGACGAGGTCGGCATCGACGTGGGCGCCAAGGTGGCGAAGGTGATGCACGAGGCGTTCGGCGCGCGCATGACGCCGCCGGCGGGCATGGCGCGCGTGATCGAGGACGGCCGCCTCGGCCGCAAGAACCGCCGGGGCTTCTACACCTACGACGGCAAGGAGAAGAGGGTGGACGAGAGCGTCTACGCGCTTCTCCCCGAGCGGCAGCCGCGGAAGTTCGAGGAGCGCGAGATCCAGGAGCGGCTGGTCTTCGCGTTCCTGAACGAGGCGGTGCTGTGCCTGCAGGACGGGATCCTGCGCACGCCGCGCGACGGCGACGTGGGCGCGGTGTTCGGGCTCGGGTTCCCGCCGTTCCGCGGCGGCCCGTTCCGCTACCTCGACCAGATCGGCGCGCGGTTCGCGGTGGAGGTGCTGCAGCGGCTGCGCACCGACCACGGCGAGCGCTACGAGCCGGCGCGGCTGCTCGTGGAGATGGCGAAGGAGGACAGGAGCTTCCACCGGTGAACTTCTTCGCCGACAACGACGATCTGCAGTTCCACTTCCATCACGGCGTGCGCTGGGCGGGCTTCGTGCCGCTGTGGGAGGAGGGCTTCCGCTTCGAGGACGGCCCGCGCAGCCTCGACGAGGCGCGCGAGCTGTACGAGGCCAGCCTGAGCGAAGCCGGCCAGTACCTCGCGCGCGAGGTCGCGCCGCGCGCGGCCGCCATCGACGAGCAGGGCGTCTCGATGAAGGACGGGGAGGTCGTGCACCCGCCCGCGCTGCTCCAGAACGTCGAGGGGCTGCGCCGGATGGGCCTGCTCGCCATGAGCCTGCGCCGCGACGTGGGCGGGTCGAACTTCCCGTTCACGGTCAGCGCGATGTTCACGGAATCGCTGTCCCGCGCCTGCACCAACACGATGCTGCTCTACGCGTTCTACCAGGCGCCCGCGCTGATGCTCCTGCGCTTCGGCACGCCCGACCAGGTGGAGCGGTGGGTGAAGCCGCTGGCCGCGGGCGAGATCTCGGGCTCCGTGGCCATGACCGAGCCCGAGGCCGGCTCCGACGTGGGCCGGGTGGCGACCGCGGCCGTGCCCGAGCGCGGGCACTGGCGGCTCACCGGGCGCAAGCAGTTCATCACCAACGGCGGCGGCGAGGTCTGCATCGTGCTCGCGCGCAGCGAGCCCGGGTCGAGCGGCCTCGACGGGCTCTCCCTGTTCGTGGCGCCGCGCAAGGAGAACGGCCAGGACAACTACACGGTCGCGCGGCCGGAGAAGAAGGCGGTGATCCGCGGCTCCGCGACCTGCGAGCTGTCCTTCGACGGGTCGTGCGCGGAGCTGCTCGGCGAGCGGGGGCGGGGCTTCGCCGAGATCACCACGTTCATGAACGAGGCGCGGGCGGCGGTGGCCATCCAGGGCCTCGGGATCTCGGAGGCCGCCCTGCGCGCGGCCCGCCGCTACGCGGAGGGCCGGGTGCAGATGGGCCGCCCGATCGCCCGCCACGAGATGGTCGCGGACATGCTGCTGGACATGGAGACCGAGGCCGCCGCGCTGCGCGCCCTGGTCTATCGCTGCACGCAGCTCCAGGACCGCATCGTGGGCCTGGAGCGGGCGAAGCGGCCCGCCGACGAGCCCGAGCTGCGGCGCCTGCGGCGCGCGCTGCGCGACCGCACGCCGCTGCTGAAGTGGTTCGGGGCCGAGCGGACGCTCTGGATCGCGCGCACGGCGGTGCAGGTGCACGGCGGCTACGGCGTGGTGCAGGAGTACGGCGTCGAGCGCCATTACCGTGACGCGCTGATCCTGCCCATCTACGAGGGCACGAGCCAGATCCAGGCGCTGATGTCGCTGAAGGACCAGGTGCGCTGGGCGTTCGAGCGCCCCTGGCGCGTGGTCACCGGCGCGGTCTCGGTGGAGGCGCCCGCCGACGTGCTCGGCGACGGCGTGCGCGAGATGGCCGCCGAATACAACCGGGCGCTGCGCTACGTGCTCGGGCAGACGGTCGGGGTGGTGGGCGCCCTGAAGGCCGCGGCGGGGCGAGGCCGGCCGGAGCCGAACGAGCTGGGCTACGCGCTGCTGCACGCCGAGCGCCTGGCCGCCATGCTCGCCTACGCGCGGGCCGCGGAAGCGCTCGCCGCGCACGCGGCCGCCTCGGCCGCGCGCAAGGCCCTGGCGGAGCGCTTCGTGGGCCGCGCGGTGCCGCTGGTCCGGATGTACGGCGAGCTGGTGCGCAGCGGCGACCGCAGCACGCTCGAGGCGCTGCCGGCGTGACGCGCGCCGCGAAGGCAAACGCCCGCAACGGCGCGGGCAAGGCGGGCGCGCGCAACGGCAACGGCGGCCGCAACGGCGCCGCCCGGCCGCCCAACGGGCGGACCGTCGGGGTGCGGCCCTCGATCGTGCTGCAGCGCCCCGCGCGTGTTCCCGGCTCGGCGGCGGTGCTGGCCCGCTTCGGGCGCATCTTCGGGAAGCGCTTCACCCGGAACAACCTGGCCGTCCTGTCCCAGGTGCACATGGCCTACGCGGGCCTGAAGCGCTCGGCCGCGGCGATCCGCGGGCGGGGGGCCAACGTCTTCACGCAGTGGGTCGGCGACCCCGACGCGCTCGGCAGCGCGGTGATGCTGCAGGCGGTCCTCACCCACCTCGGCGCGCGCGAGGTGCGGATCCTGACCGGCACCCTGGGCCATCCCCAGAACCGGAACCTGGTGCAGAAGTGCGGGATCGTGCTCCACGATCCGAACACGCAGCGGCTCGAGCGCGGGCTCAACTGCATGGTGGACACCTCGCCGCCGCTGGGCATGTCGAACACGGGGCCGGTGGACCCGGTGGGCGAGTACTTCTTCGTGGCCGACCACCACGCCGACCCCGACGAGGTGGAGCGCAACTGCCGCGAGCACGGGGTCAAGCGCGTGAAGCTGGCCTTCGTCGGCCTGCCCGTCGGCTCCACGTCCTCCTTCATGACCGCGCTGGCCATGGCCTTCGGCCTGGTGGAGGACCTCGGCCCGGCCGGCCGCGCGGCCGCCGCGCTCGGCATCTACACCGACACCAGCGCGCTCCTGCACGGGGCGAACCCGATGGACTTCCGGATGTTCGAGAAGCTGACGCGCGACCCGGCCACGCAGGACATGCTCGACGAGCTGCGCGACTACCGGGTGCCGCCGGAGTGGTTCCTCTACCGCGCCGCGGCCACCCAGAACATGGAGACGACCGGCGCGGTGCGGGTGGCGGCCGCGGGCTACGTGCGCGAGGAGCTGCGCGACGTGATCGCGGAGATGGCCAACGACATGCTGCGCATCGAGGGCACCTCGATCGCGATCGTGGTCGCGGTCACCGACCTGGGCACGGAGGTCTCCGTGCGCGCGGACAGCCGGCTGCTCGGCGGCGACAAGGAGCGCATCGTGCGCGTGATCGAAGAGCTGCTCGGCTACGCCTTCCCGGGCGTCTCCGGATTCAAGTACGAGCGCATCCCCCCGCACCGCGTCGAGGGCGGGGCGTGCGTGCCGCACGACGAGTCGGAGCAGCGCCTCTGGAAGACGGTGACCCCCGCCAACGTCACCGACGCCGCCGCCGCCCTCACGCAGTCGCGCGCCTGCGCGCGCGCGGTCGTGGCCGCCCTGCGCGACCTGAAGTTCGCGCGGCCCGACGAGATCCAGGGACTCCTGTAGCCCCGCCGTGACCGCGCGTCGCCTGCTGGCGGGCCTCGCCTTCGCCGCGTTCATCAGCCTGGGCCTGCCGGACGGGCTGCTGGGGGTGGCCTGGCCCTCGATCCGGTCCACGTTCGGCCTGCCCCTCAGCCAGCTCGGGCCCCTCCTGGCCCTGATCATGGCGGGCTACCTGGCCTCGAGCTTCCTGAGCGGCGCGCTGGTCGCGCGCTGGGGCGTGGGCCGCCTGCTCGTCTGGAGCAACGTCCTGATCGTGGTGAGCTGCGGCGGTTACGCGCTCGCGCCGCGCTGGAGCGTGATGCTCGCGTGCGGCCTGCTGGCCGGCCTCGGCGCCGGCGCCATCGACGCCGGGATCAACGCGTACACCGCCGCGCACTTCGCGCCGCGCGTGATGAGCTGGCTGCACGGGAGCTGGGGGCTCGGGGCCGCCCTCGGGCCGCTGGTCATGACCGCGGTGCTCGCGAGCGGGCTGGCGTGGCGCTGGGGCTATGCGCTGGTGGCGGTGGCGCTGGCGGTGATGGCGCTCGCGTTCGCGCACACGCGGGCGCTGTGGGACGAGGACGGCGCGTCCGCGGCCGGCGCGCCCGCGGTGGTGCCGCCGGCCATGGCCGGCATGGGGGAGACCCTCGCGCTGCCGACGGTCTGGCTGCACCTGGTCTTCTTCTTCCTCTACACCGGCTTCGAGGCCAGCGCCGGCCAGTGGGCCTACAGCCTCCTCACCGAAGGCCGCGGGATGGCGCCCGCCACCGCCGGGGTGTGGGTCGGCGGCTACTGGGGATCGCTCACGCTGGGCCGGTTCGCCTGCGGCGTGGTGGCGCCGCGGGTGTCCACGGACGCGCTCCTGCGCGCGTGCACGGTCGTGGCCCCGGTTGGCGCCCTCATGCTCTGGCAGGGCCGCGGAGCGGTCGCGCTCGCCGGCCTGGCCATGATCGGCTTCGTGCTCGCGCCGATCTTCCCGCTCACGATCTCCGCGACCCCCGGCCGGCTCGGCCACGGCCATGCGACCCACGCGATCGGCTTCCAGGTGGCGGCGGCCTGCGTCGGCGGCGCCGCGCTGCCCGCGGCGGGCGGCCTGCTGGCGCGGCGCTACGGGCTCGAGGCGATCGCCGCGTTCCAGTTCGCGGTGGCGGGGGTCCTGCTCGTCCTGCACGAGGTGGTGCTGGCACGCGCCCGCCGCGCCCGGCCCCCGGCTCCCGCGGGGTGACCGGCTCAGAACGCGGGCGCGGGGAGCTTGCCGTCCACCTCGAAGTCGGCGCGCGGGAACGTGAACGTGACGCGCCGGAAGACGTCCTTCTTCGTGATCTCGACCCTGGCGGGAGTGGTCACGCAGTGCCAGGTCTCGGGCACGCCGGGCCGGCGCGTCCCGAACGGCTTCGGGCTGAAGAGCGCCACGTTCGCTCCGCCCTCGCGATCGCGGGCGGAGCGGAAACGGAACGCCTCCACGCCGTCGGCGCGCATGTCGCGGCCGAGCCGCTGCGCGGCGTCGTAGGCCACGGGCGAGGAGATCCGGGCCTCGTGGTCCGAGAACGGAGGGCGCGTGAGGTCCACGCCGCGGTCCGTCTTGAAAGCGGCGCGGAACGCCGACACCTCGACCGACAGCGGCGAGAGGTCGGCGGTGGTGCCCTCGAGGAAGAGCAGCCGGTAATAGGCCGTTTCCGCGAACGCGGTGCGCCGCTGGTCGGAGCCGTACCAGATCCCGCGCTCGGCGCGGGTGCCGAAGCGCGACCCGTAACGCAGCGGCGGATAGCGGAAGGGCGTGGTCAGCAGGTAGTGCGGGCCCCGCTCGCCCTTGGGCTTCCGCTGCTCGATCAGCTCCTCGAGCACCTGGTGCTCGGCGTCCGAGTCCACGAGGGGACGCGTGGAGAACAGGTACTGCGACTCGACCACCCGCCAGGGGTCCCCGGCGAGCGGCCGGAGCCTAGACCTTCCCTCGCATCGCGTCCAGATACTCGATGACATGCGTGAGGCCGACGATGGTGCGGATCATCTCGGCCGGCACGCCGCCGAGGTGGTGGTTGGGGGCGAACAGCCAGGCGCGCGCCTTGGCGGCGTTGCCGCCGAGCAGCGCGTCGAGGCTGCGGTAGAGGCGGACGAACAGGACGGCCAGCTCGCCCTCCTTGCTCTGCGGGTCGAGCGGGCGGCGGGGCAGCCGCGAGAGCGTGGCCGGGCTCACCCCGAGCACGGCGGCCAGGTCGCGCTGGCTCAGGCCGAGGCGCTCGGCGGCGCGCAGCAGCGCGCGCGTGAGCACGACGTCGGCGCGGGGCGCGGTGGCGCCGCCGGGCTGCTCCAGGGGCGGGCTCCTTTCAATTGAAACGATACGCCGCCGGCGTTTCAATTGCAAGAAGCCGCCGCGCCCCTCAGTGCTCGAAGAGCAGGTCGTATTGCATCAGGTCGAGGCGGGCCAGCAGCGGCAGGACCCGGAAGCACTCCCGCGCCAGCTCGAAGCGCTCCTCGCGCCGGAGCATGTCGTCGAGGCGGTCCATCAGCGGCAGGAGCAGGGTCACGTCGCTGATCGCGTAGCGCACCTGCTCGGGCCGCAGGTCCGGGCTCGACCAGTCGGTGTGCCGGGCGGCCTTGTTCAGCTCGACGTCGAGCAGCTCGAGCGAGATGTCCTTGAGCCCGTGCCGGTCCGTGTAGGTGCGCACGAGCTTGCTCGCCGTGCGCGTGCAGTAGATCGGCTCGACGACGATGCCCAGGTAGTGGCGCAGCGCGGCCAGGTCGAAGCGCGCGAAGTGGAAGACCTTCAGCACGCCGGGCGACTCCATCAGCCGCTTCAGCCGCGGCGAGCGGCTCTCGCGCGGCCGGGCCGGGTCGAGCAGCTCGCGCGGGATCTGCACCAGCGTGGCGCGGCCGGCGCGGTCGCAGAGCTGCACCACGCAGAGCCGGTCGCGCAGCAGGCGCAGGCCCATGGTCTCGGTGTCCACCGCCACCGCCGGCGCGGCCAGGTAGTGCTGGAGCTGGTCCTCGCTGAGGTCCGAGCGCACGATCTCCGGGAGCACGTCCGGCGCCGGCTGCGGCATGCGCGGATTATAGCCGCCGGTCGCGGGCGCGTTCAGACCAGGCGCGTCGGCTCGTTGGGCACGGGGTCGCCCTTCGGCAGCGGCTCGGGCTCGGTCTCGTCCTTGCCCGGCTGGTCCGGCGGCATCTCCACGGGCGGGCGGCGCTGCTCGGGCGGCACGGGCGGGACCTTGTCCTGCGTGTCGGTCATGTCTCCATGGTACGGGACGCGCCGCTTCGCGGGGGCCGCGGCGCGGCGGCGGACGTATCATGGAAGGACAACGGGGCCGGGTCTTCGGGGGAGGCGTGCGTGAAGAGCATCGCGTCAGTCGTGGCCGTGGCGGCGCTCGTCGCCGCGACGTCGTGCCGCAGCCACCCCGGCACGGCCGAAACCACCGAGGATCCCGCCGGCGCGCGCGCCGGCGGTGGATCGCCCCTCCCCGGCCGCACCGTGCAGGCCGAGGTCGTCTCCACGAACCCCGCCGCGCAGATGATCACGGTGCGGCCGTCGGTGTCGGGCGACCAGGCCGCCAACGTCGCGGCGGGCGCGGTGGAGACGGCCCTGCCGGTGCAGGGCGAGGCCGCGGGCATGCTCGGCATGCTGCGCTCGGGCGACCGCGTGGTCCTCACCTGCGAGGCGGTCCCCGAATCGGCCGAGCCCGGCGGCGCTCCGAGGCGCGGCGTTCAGCCCGAGGGCCAGGGCGAGATCGCGGTGGACGCCGGTGCGCTGGGGGCCCCCTGTCCGGCCGTGATCCGCATCGAGAAGGTGGCTGAATCGGGCCGTTGACCGGGGACCAAGGCTGCGCGACCATCGGAACAGGGGGTGGGATGGAGGAGCTCGCCGGCGTCCGGGTCCTGGTCGTGGACGACGAGCGCGACACCCGCGACGTCCTGGAGATGCTTCTGCGCGCGCACGGCGCGGAGACGCGCGGGATGGGCAGCGCGGCCGAGGGCCTGGCCTGCCTGCGGGCGTTCCACCCGCACGTGCTCGTCTCCGACCTGGCGATGCCGGGAGAGGACGGCCTCGTCTTCATCCAGCGGGTCCGCGGCCTTCCGCGGGCCGAGGGCGGCGCGGTGCCCTCGCTCGCGCTGAGCGCGCACGTCTACAACGAGGACCGGCAGCGCGCGCTCGCCGCCGGCTTCGATGCCTTCATCACGAAGCCGGTGCCGCCGGGCGCGCTGGTCGCCTGCATCCTCGCCCTGCTCGGGCGGGCGCGGGCGGAGAGACGGCAGGGCGAGCGGCGGCGGGGCGGGCACGCGTCCGAGCGCGCGGAGCGGCGGCGGTGGCAGCGCCGGCGCCAGCTCCAGACCTGCTGAGCGGCGTGCCGGGGGAGCCGCGCTTCTTCGCCACCGCGGCCGCGTTCCGCGCCTGGCTGGAGAAGAACCACGAGCGCGTGCGCGAGCTGTGGGTCGGGTTCCACAAGAAGGGCTCCGGCAGACCTTCCATGACGTATCCCGAGGCGCTCGACGAGGCGCTCTGCTTCGGCTGGATCGACGGCGTGCGCAGGAGCCTCGACGAGACGCGCTATATCCAACGCTTCACCCCGCGAAAGGCCGACAGCTACTGGAGCGCGGTCAACACGCGGCGCGCGGGCGAGCTGAAGAAGGCCGGGCGCATGGCGCCGCCGGGGATGGCGGCCTTCGAGCGGCGCGACGCGACCCGGACCGCGAAATACTCGTTCGAACGCGAAGCGGCCGCCTTCTCCCGTGCGGACCAGCGCACGTTCCGGGCCGCGCCGGGCGCGTGGCCGTTCTTCCGCGCCCAGGCGCCCTACTACCAGCGGGTGTGTACGCACTGGGTGGTCAGCGCGAAGCGGCAAGAGACGCACCGCCGCCGTCTCGAGGAGCTGATTGCCGCGTGCTCCGCCGGCCGGCGCCTCGACCTGCTGGCGCCGAAGTCGAGGCGGTGACCTTACGCGGTTCGTAAGCGGCTTACGCGCGCCGTAACGGTCCGCCTCGCGGCGCCGGGCGTCAATCCCCGTGGGCACAACGCGTAGCGCGCGCAGCCCCGGCGGGCACGCGGCCTGCAGGACGGCCACGAACCACTCTTTCGGCGTTCGAGCCATCAGCGCACTGGAGGTGCGTCCATGTTCAAGAGGTTGTCGCTCCCGCTGGCGGCCGCGGCCGCGCTCGCGCTCTCGACCGGGGCAGCGGCCGGCGACGGGCACCAGAGTCGATCCCTGCGCACGCGGCTCTCGGCCAGGAACGAGGTCCCGATCGTCGTTTCGGGCGCCCAGGGCAGCTTCCGCGCGACGTTCAGCGATGACGGCCAGTCGTTCGACTACGAGCTCGACTACTCGGCGCTCGAGGGCAACGTCACGCAGTCCCACATCCACATCGGCCAGCGGTTCGCGTCCGGCGGCATCTCGGTCTGGCTGTGCAAGACCGGGCTCGTCACCGTGCCCGCGACGGTGCCGGCGGACACGCCCGAGTGCAAGGCGCCCGGCGACGGGCCCGAGGCGGTGGGCACGATCTCGGCGGAGGACGTCGTCGGCCCCACCGGGCAGGCGGTGCCCATCGGCGCCTACGCCGACCTGGTGTGGGCGCTCCGCACGGGCAACGCGTACGTGAACGTCCACTCGACCGCCGCGCCGGGCGGCGAGGTCCGCGGCCAGATCGGACCGGGCGGGCACTCGCACCACGGTCACTGAGCCTCACGGGAGGCGGGATGCTCGCCCGCCTCCCTTCCTTCGTTCCGTCCGCGTGTTCGTCGCCGCGGACGGCGTGCCGTCAGGCCTTGACGCGCTGCACCTCGACCGGCACGCCGCTGAAGGCGGCGGTGCCGGCCAGCGCGTCCACCGCCAGCTCGTCGGTGAGGTCGTTCAGGCTCGCGCCCGGCCGTGCCGCGGCCACCGCGAGCGCCACGTCGGGGCGCGAGTGGCCCCACCCGTGCGGCAGGCTCACCACGCCGGCCATCAGGTCGGAGGTCAGCGACAGGGGCACCACCACCGCGCCGGCGCGCGAGCGCACCTCCACGCGGTCGCCCTCGGCCAGGCCGCGCGCGGCGGCGTCGCCGGGGTGCATCCAGAGCGTGCAGCGCTCGGGACCCTTCACCAGCCGCGCGCTGTTGTGCATCCAGGAGTTGTTCGACCGCAGCTCGCGCCGGCCGATCAGCCGGAGACCACCCCCGTTCCCCAGGGCGGCGGCGCGCGCACGCAACCGCTCGACGTCGGCGACCAGCCGCTCCGGCGCGAGCGCGATGCGGCGCGCCGGGGTCTCGAGCGCCTCCGGCAGCGCCGGGGTGAGCGGCCCGAGGTCGATGCCGTGCGGTGCGCGCTCGAGCGCGGCCAGGCTCAGGCCGCGGCCGCCGCGCCGCCACGCGCCGTAGGGGCCGGTGCGCAGCAGCAGGTCCACGATCCGCCGCGGACCGAGGCGCGCGGCCGCGGACAACGTGAGCCGGCGCGAGAGCGGGGCCTTCTTGCGCGCGTGCAGCCTCTGCGCCAGGCCGGCCAGGATCTGCCAGTCGTCGGGCGAACCCGCCGGGGGGGCGAAGAGCGCCGGCGAGTAGCGCACCGTGTTGCGCACGGCGAGCAGGTGGAACACCAGGTCGAAGTGGTCGCGCTCGAGCGGCGACGGCGGGGGCAGGATCAGGTGCGCGTGGCGCGTGGTCTCGTTCCGGTAGGGGTCCACCGCGACCATGAAGTCGAGGCGCGGCAGCGCGCGCTCCAGGCGCGTCCCGTTCGGGGTGGACAGCACCGGGTTGCCGGCGATGGTCACCAGCCCGCGGATCTGGCCGGGGCCCTCGGCCTCGATCTCCTCGGCCAGCGTGCTCGCCGGCCACTCGCCGCCGAACTCCGGCAGCGAGCGGACGCGGCTGCGGCCCTTGTCGAAATGGCCGCGCTGGCCCAGGCGCGTGGCCAGGGCGATCGCGTCCACGGCCGCGCGCGGGAACATCGCGCCGCCCTCGCGGTCGAGGTTGCCGGTGAGGACGTTGACGACGTTGATCAGCCAGCAGGCGAGCCCGCCGAACTCCTGGGTCGAGACGCCGACGCGGCCGTAGCAGGCTGCGCTCGGCGCGTCGGCGAACTCGGCGGTCAGCCGGCGGATCGTCTCCGCCGGGACGCCGGTCGCGCCCGCGACCGCCTCCGGCGCGAAATCGCGCGCGACCGCCGCCACCGCCTCGACGCCGTCGGTGAACGCCGCGAGCCGGCCCGGCCGCGCGCGGCCGGTGGCGAACAGCGTGTGCACGATCGCGAGCAGGAACAGCGCGTCCGCGCCCGGGCGGATCGGCACGTGCTCGTCGGCGGCGGCCGCGGTCTCGGTGCGCCGCGGGTCCACGACCACCAGCCGTCCGCCGCGCGCGCGCAGCGCCTGCAGCCGCCGTGCGATGCCGGGCGCGGTCATCAGGCTGCCGTTCGACACCAGCGGGTTCGCGCCCAGCATCAGCAGGTACCGCGTGCGGTCCACGTCCGGCACCGGCAGCCGGAGCTGGTGGCCGAACATCAGCAGCGACGCCAGCATGTGCGGGAGCTGGTCCACCGACGTCGCCGAGAAGCGGCTGCGCGTGCCCAGCGCGCGCAGCAGGAGCTGGCCGAAGAGGGTGAGCCCGTAGTTGTGGACGACCGGGTTGCCCTGGTACACGGCGACCGCGTTCCGCCCGTGCGCCTTCTGCAGCGAGGCGAGGCGGTCGGCGGCCTCGTCGAGCGCCTCCTCCCAGCTCACTTCCTGCCAGGCGCCGCCGCGACGGCGCAGGGGCCGGCGCAGCCGGTCGGGATCGTCGTGCACGTCCTGGAGCGCCACCGCCTTCGGGCAGATGTGGCCGCGGCTGAAGACGTCGTCGTCGTCGCCGCGGATCGCCTGGACGCGCCCATCCTGGACCTCGATGGCGAGGCCGCAGAGCGCCTCGCACAGGCTGCAGGTGCGCAGGTGGGTGGCCATCCCGCCGGACGGTAACACGGCCGGCCGCACCGCGTGCGGTCGAGGGCGGCGGTCAGTCCGTGCGGATCTCGGCCAGCAGCCGGCGCAGCTCGTCGGGAGAGGCCGGCTTCGTGAGGTGAGCGTCGAAGCCCGCCGCCCGCGCGCGCTGGCGGTCCACGTCCTGTCCCCAGCCGGTGACCGCGATCAGGCAGACCGGCCTTCCCTGCGCGCGGACGCGCCGGGCCACCTCGTAGCCGTCGAGGCGGGGCATGCCGATGTCGAGCACCGCCACCGCCGGGTCGAACGAGGTCACGAGGTCCACCGCGGCGGCCCCGTCGGTGGCGACCCGCACCACGTGGCCGTCGAGCTCCAGCAGGGTCCGCATCATCTCCGCCGCGTCCTCGTTGTCGTCGGCGACCACGATGCGGAGACGGCCGTCCCTCGCGGCCGGTGCCGCCGCCGCATCGGTGGTGATGGCCGTCACCTCGCGCAGGCGGGGCAGGCGCAGCACGAACGTGCACCCGCGGCCGTGGCCCTCGCTGTGCGCCTCGACCGCGCCGCCGTGCATCTCGGCGATGGTCTTCACCAGCGCGAGCCCCACGCCCAGCCCGCCGCTCGCCCCTTCCCCCTGCGCGAACATCTCGAAGATGCGCTGGCGCTCCTCGGCGCGCAGCCCGATCCCGCTGTCGGCCACGCGGAGGACGACCGCGTCCGGCGAGGGCTCGAGGGAAACGGTGATACGCCCCGCGGGCGGGGTGTAGCGAGCCGCGTTGTGGAGCAGGTTCGTGACGACCTGGGTGAGGCGCTCGGGATCGGCGTCGAGCCAGACCGGCTCGTCCGCCGGCTCGACCACGAGCTGATGGCCGGCGCCGCCGATCGCGGGCTCCGCCGATTCCAGCGCCCGCGCGACGATCTCGCCGAGCTGGACGGGCCGGCGGCGGAGCTGGATCTTGCCGGTGACGATGCGCGTCACGTCCAGGAGGTCGTCCACCAGGCGCACCAGGTGCGCGAGCTGGCGCTCGGCCACACGCCGGGGCGAGCGCGGCTGGGGGCTCGGCTCGCCGATCAGCTCCAGCGCGTAGCGTATCGCCGCCAGCGGGTTGCGCAGCTCGTGCGAGAGCACGGCCAGGAACTCCGTCTGGCGGCGGTTGGCCGCGCGCAGCGCCTCCTCACGCCCGGCCCGCGCGGCCTCCGCGGCGTCGCGGGCGCGCAGCGCGCCGGAGATGTCGGCGGCCGTCTTCCAGATGAGGCCGGTGATCGAGACGATCAGGGCCAGCCCCATCACGGCGGTGGCGTAGCTGGCGTCGAACCAGCCCGCGCGCACGCCGCGCGTCAGCGCCACGGCGGCGACGAAGGGAAGCACGAGGGCCGGGACGATCAGCCTTCGGGCGAGCGTGCCCGCCTCGTCCGGCCGGCACAGCAGCCCGGCCAGGCCCTCCGCGGGCCGCGCGGCCAGCAGGCCCACGGCCAGCATCAGCAGCAGCAGGGCCGTCGCGAGCGCGATGCCGGTGATCCGGGCGACTGCGAAGAGCGGGCTCACGCCGGTGGCGTAGCCGATCAGCGGCAGCAGCGCGATCAAGAGCACCGTGGTGCCGGCCACCTGACGGACGAGCATCGCGGCGCGGCCCGCCGCCGGGAGCAGGAACAGGCCGGCGCCGAGCAGCAGGAAGCTGATGCTGGCCGGCGGTCCCATGCGGTTGGGCCGGGTGGTCGCGAGCGCGCCCGGCGCTTCGTGGAACAGCAGCTGATCGACCCCGAGGTCCCAGCCGGCCACGTGCTCGGAGAGGGTCGCCGCCCCCACCGCGAGCACGAGGGCGGCCAGCACGCGGCCCGTGGCGCGCCGCCAGCCCGCCGCAGCGAGCGGGGCCAGCAGCAGCAGCGCCGTACCGCCGGCGAAG
>DATBIZ010000058.1:0-11125 GCA_036556645.1 Vicinamibacteria bacterium
GGGCGTGTTCGGGCAGCAGGTGAAGATCGCCATCGGCTTCTTCACCAGGTCCTCTTTCCCCTGGCGGAAGTAGCTCATCACCTCGCCCATGCGCGGCACGCCCCAGGCGGTGAAGGCGCCGGACACGACCGGCCGCCGCGAGTGGGAGAGCACGAGGTAGAGCCGCCAGACGTCGGCGATGTCCGGCGGGATGTCCTTGGGGATGAAGGCGGTCGAGAGGTACGAGATGTTCTGGAGACCGTTCGCGAGCTTCACGTATTCGACGAAGTCGGCGGTCCTCGGCTCGCGCGCCTCCTGCGTGCGCCGGTCCAGCACGCGCAGGGCCGAGGAGGCGGGCACGAAGTGGACGTTGTCGCCCTCGAGCGCCGCGTACGGGCTTCCGTCGCGGTCGAAGAGCGTGATCGCGGACGGCGCGGTGGCGATCGCCTTCTCGACCGTCGCGCGCGGGAAGCGCACGCGGTTGGTCCGGGGGTCGGCGGGGAGCCCCAGCCGCTCCAGCCTCTCGCGGGCGTGCGGGTCCTCGATCAGGGTGCCGTGGCGCTCCAGGGTGGCGAGCGCCTCGTCCACCACGCGGGCCACGACCTCCGGCTCGAGCACCTGCAGGCGGGGCCGCATTTCAGGCCGATTTTATGCTCAATCGAGCACGTCCACCATCCGGCTGAACTTCAGCGCCACGCTGCGGTCCCGTGTGCCGAGCGGCAGCCCGCCCACCTCGCGGTTCTCGTTGTAGACGATGAACAGGCCGGTGTTCGCGGTCTGCAGCCAGCCCAGGCGCAGGTTGGTGGACCAGTTGTCGAGGCGGTCGTTGTACTGCACCAGCGACTGCACGAACAGCCGGGTGGTGAACGAATACGACAGGCGGATGCGCAGCAGGTTCGTGCGGAAGTCGCCCCCGGGCAGGTCGATGTCGTTGCGCTGCAGCGCGACCTCGGCGTTGAACACCTGGCCCGCGCGCATGCGGAGCTCCGGCTCGAGCGTCACGCGGCGGCCGCCGAAGAACCCGCCGACCACCAGCCGGTTCTCCAGGCTCACCGGCGCGCCCATGTTCGTGTTGAACACGAGCTGGACCTCGGCGTGTTCGTAGCGGCCGGGCGGCACCACCACGCCGGGACTGATCTCGAAGGGCGTGCGGAGCCCCTCGTTCGAGAGGTTCACCCCGGTGTGGAACTCGTAGCCGCTCCGCCATTCCCAGTGCGTGTCCAGGTGCACGAACCCGGACTCGTGGAACCCGTCGGGCTTCCAGTAGCCGCGATACGACACGTGCGGCCGTATCTCGTGCAGCCCGAGCCAGCCGTTCATGCGCTTGACGTGGTAGACGAGGAACTCCGGCTTCCGGAACCCGCGGCGCGACAGGAAGCCGACCTCGGGGTTGAAGCCCTCGCCCACCTCGGTGAAGCGGCCGTAGATGTCCCACGACGGCGAGAGGTAGCTCGCGCCGAAGTGCCAGGCGTGGTCGTCGCGGGTGATCCCGGGAGTGACCGTGCGCGCACCGTAGCCGCTGAGCTGCAGGTAGCGGCCGATGCCCCAGCGGCCGTCCACGCCGAAGCTGCGGTTGTAGTCGCGCGCCGGCGCGTGCCCGCCCGTGCCCTGCCGGTTCACGAAGAGGGCGCCGAACCCGGAGCGGTTCGGGAGGTCGCGGCTGAGCCGCACCACGCCGAAGTTGGTGCTCGGGATCACCTCCCCCACGCCCAGTGGACGCTCCACCGCCTGCGTCTGCATGTCGAGCAGTCCCACGTTGAACCCGGCGATCTTCCCCGAGAGGCGGCCGCCGCCGAGGATCGGCACCACCTCGCCGCCGGGACCGATGCCGATCCGCCGCGTGAAGAACACCTCGGTCTCGCCGGGGGTGCCGAGCGTGAACAGCCCCGCGTTCTCCAGGAAGAACGGCCGCTTCTCCGGGAAGAACAGGTTGAACCGGTCCAGGTTCACCTGCTGCTCGTCCACCTCGACCTGCGCGAAGTCCGTGTTGACGGTGGCGTCGAGGGTGAGGCTCGGCGTGACGCTGTACTTCAGGTCTCCGCCCACGTGGTGGTCCCAGTCCCGCCGCGCGCCGACGAAGTCGCGCTGGTGGCCCGCCAGCGCGTAGGGCGTGAGCTTCAGGTTGCGCTGTCCGGGCACGTCCAGCCCGGCCAGCGTACCGGCCACGGACACGCGGTAGAGGTCGTACTGGCGCGGGAGGGGCGCCCAGAACGAGCTCTCGTTCCGGCGGCGGATGTTGCGCTGGAAGTTGAGGCCCCACACCTGCGACCCGCCGCGCGCGTAGCGCAGGGTGCGGAACGGGATCGCGAACTCGGCGCTCCAGCCGAAGTCGCCGGTGGCCGTCCGCACCTGCCAGGCGGCGTCCCAGTTCAGGTTGTAGCCGGCCACGGTCGTCGCCTGCCGGCCCGGCCCCAGGTCCGCCTCGCGGCCCTCGTTGGTGACCTGGCCGTCGTGCTCGATGCCCGCCGGGTTCGTGCCGAACACGAACCCGCTCTGGCCGTCGCGGTAGGTGTCGAGCACGAGCTGGAAGCTGTCGGACTCGTCCAGCGGCGAGTCGCGCCGGCTCTCCGACACGATGATGCGCGCCGGCTCGCGGTCATGGCAGACGACGCCGACCAGCAGCGCGTCGGCCGTGAACGCGACGCGCACCTCGGTGCGCTCGGAGGCCGGCTGGCCCTCGTTCGGTGTGAGCTGCCAGAAGGCGTCCACGGCCGGCACCGCCTTCCAGGCCGGGTCGTCCAGGACGTTCCCATCGATCACGGGGGCCGTCTGCACCGGCACCGCGACCGCCTGCGGGCGCGCCTCGTCCGCCGCGCGTGCGGTCGCCCCCGCCGCGCCTGCCAGCGCGAGGGCGAGCGGAAGGGCGGCCCTCAACGGTTGTCGGCGGAGGTCGCCTCGCCGGGCCGTTCCAGGATCCAGCGGTCGAACCACTCGAGGTTGCGCGCCATCGCGTCCTTCATCAGCTTCGGCTCCTGGATCCCGTGCGGCGTGCGCGGGTACACCACCATCGTCACCGGCACCTTCTGCCGCTTGAGCGCGTTGTAGAGCTCGTACCCCTGCGAGATCGGCACGCGCCGGTCCTGCTCGCCGTGCTGGATCAGGGTGGGGGTGGCCACGCCGCCGACGTTGAACATCGCCGAGTGCTTGCGCCAGCGGTCGAGGCCGCCCTCGGCCCAGAACTCGCCCCCGAAGTAGTCGGGCAGGAAGCCGGGGATGTCGGCGGTCCCGGTGAACGACATCAGGTTGGTGACGCCCGCGCCGACCGACGCGGCCTTGAAGCGCCGCGTCTGCGTGATCACCCAGGACGTCATGTAGCCGCCGTAGCTCCAGCCCATGATGCCGAGCCGGTCGGGGTCGGCCACCCCGCGCGCGATGACGGCGTCCACGCCGGACATGATGTCCCGGTAGTCGCCGACGCCCCAGTCGCGGTAGTTCGCGTGGCGGAAGTCGGCGCCGTAGCCGCTGCTGCCGCGCGGGTTCACGCGCAGCACCGCGTAGCCGCGCGCGGCGAAGCCGGCCACCGGGTAGGGCGAGGCGCCGCCCACGAACGAGCGGACGAAGACGCCGGCGGGCCCGCCGTGCACGATCACCAGCAGCGGCACGCGGCGCCCGGCCTGGTACGCGAGCGGAGTGGTCAGGAGCCCCTCGACCTCGCGCCCGTCCGGCGCCTTCCAGGTGATCGCCTCGGTGTTCCCGAGGGGCACCGCGGGCAGGTCCTGGGCCTGGCTCACCCGCGTGGCCGCGAACCGGTCGGCGCGGCTCACGTACGCTTCCGGCGCCTGGTCCGGCGCCTGCGAGGTGAACGCCACGTGGGTGCCGGCCCGGTTGAGCGCGGCCGCCTCCACCATCGTGTCCGGCGGGCTCAGCTCCACCGGCGCGCCGCCGGCGGCGGGCAGCGCGAACAGGCGGTTGACCGTGCGGTCGGTCTCCGTGAAGAGGATGCGCCCGTCGCGCGTCCACCCCACCAGGTTCGGCTGCTCGTCGCGCGTCACCGCGAGCAGCTTCGGCGCGCCGCCGGCGGCCGGCACCACGGCCACGCGCGCGCGGCCCGCCCAGGTGGGCGGGTCCCGCGAGACGACGTAGGCCACGGACGCCCCGTCGGGCGAGAAGAGCGGGTCCTCCTCGGCCGCGCGCGTCGCCGCCAGCGGCTTCACCACGCCGGTCGCGACCTCGACCACCGAGACGTCCGAGAGCGGCCAGTCGTCCACCTGCGGCGTCGGCTGATGGACGAACACGATGTGCCGGCCGTCCGGCGACCACTCGAACTCCCCGGGGCCCGCGACGTTGCCGACGCTGACCGCGCCGGTGGTGAGCGTGCGCACCGGCCTCTTCCCCTCGCCGTCCTTCTCCACCGGCACCACGCGCAGCCGGATCATCTTCAGCGCGTCGTCCACCACCCGCGCGTCGCGCTTCTCCTTGTCCGCCTTCTCCTCGGCGTCCGTCTTGGGGTCGGCCATCAGGAACGCGATCGAGCGGCCGTCGGGGGCCCAGCGCAGCGCGGTGATCGCGCCCTTCTCCGCGGTGAGCGGCTCGGCCTCGCCGCCGTCCACCGCGATCCGCCACAGGCCGGCCTTGGGCTCCGCGCCGTCCGCGCCCTTGGGCCCGCGCGCGGACAGGAACGCGATGAAGCGGCCGTCCGGCGACCACTCGGGCGCGCTGGCGGACTTCTCCCCGCGGGTGAGCGGGAACGCGCCCGACCCGTCGCCGCGGGCGACGTGGACCTGGGACACCCATTCGCTCTTCTCGCCTTCCATGTCCGGGGAGGCCACCGTGAACGCGACGCGCGTGCCGTCGGGCGAGACGCGCGGCGCGGCGACGCGCTTGACCCTGAAGGCGTATTCGGGCGTCCACCGCGCGGCGGGCGGGGCGGCCTCCTGCGCCAGGGACAACGCGAGCGGCGAGGAGAGGACGGCGGCGGCGCACGCCAGGCGGACACGCGGCATGGGCGGCTCCTTCGTGAATGTCGGCGAAGGCGGATTATACGCGCGCCCGCGCTCAGCGCGGGCGGTCGTGGAGCACGGCCAGGTATTCGGTCCAGGGGCCGACCGCGCCCGCGTACTGCTTCGCCATCACCCGCGCCACCTGCGTCAGGTGCCCCAGGTCGTGCACGACCCAGGCGGCGAGCAGCTCGCCCAGCGTCACCGGCCCCAGCGCGGGGTGGGTCCCGCGGCGGGCGAGATCCTCGCGGGTGAGGCGGAACGAGGCCAGGCGCTCCAGGCTCGCCCGCCGCCGCGCCGCGAAGCGGTCGAGCAGCTCCACGGTCGGTGTGCCCGAGACCCAGGCGCGGAACGCGAAGCGGTCGAACGGGGTGAACGGCCGGCTCTCGCCGTGCGCGAGGATGATCTGCGCGCGCGGGATCCAGTCCGTGTCCTCGCCGTGGATCAGGTGCCCGAGCACGTCGCGCGGCGTGAAGGTGTCCGGCCCCTCGTCGCCGGCCACCCAGGGCTCGGGCAGGCCGCGCAGCAGCGCCTCGAGCGCCGCCGGCGTCCGCTCCAGCACGCTAACGGCTTGCGAGAGCTCCAGCTCCATCCACGCGCTCTCCGAGCAGGGTCAGGATCTCGGCGCGGTGGCCGGCGTCGTGCTCGAGCCTCACCCACGGCGCGTCCGCCAGCGTGACCGGACCGACGCCCGCCAGCCGCGCCAGCGCCTCGCGCGAGGGCTTCACCGCCGGGCCTTCGCCCGCCTCGCGCGCGCCGCCGGACTCTTCGCGGCAGGCCTCGCGCGCGGCGCGCCGGCGGGTGGTCCCGCGGGCAGGCTCGCCAGGAGCTTCTTCGGCGCGACCGCACGATAGCTCTCGTCGATCCAGGCGCGCAGCAGGTCCAGCGGAGGCTTGTCCCCGGCCGAGAAGCGGGCGCTGACCCACCCGCTCTTGCCGAGGCCGTAGCCGGTCGGCGAGGCGAACGGGAGGCCCAGCGCCACCAGCCCCGACGCGGGCAGCTTCACGCTGAGGCTGAGGTCGTGGTCCTTGCCGCCGAGGAACAGGAACACCTTGCCCTTCACCTTGACCACGCGCTCGCCCCAGGGGAAGTCCTCGTGCGCTTCGGGGTAGCCCATCGCGAAGTCGCGCAGCGCCTGCTGGTCCTTCGACGCGCGGCTCGTCATCCGGCCTCTCCCATCCCTCCCGAGGATCGCGCGCTCAGGCCTTCGCCGCTTCCGCCGTCTCCGCCAGCCGGGCGCGGATGGGGTCCAACGCCGCCGCCCCGTCCGCCACGCCGCTGGTCAGGCGCGCCCGCACCATGCCCTCGAGCGCGTCCTCGGTCTCGAGCAGCAGCTCGTTCTCCAGCGCGGGATCCAGGCCGGCGCTCTCCACGCGCTGGCGCAGGGCGCGCGCGTCCACCTCCCGGTCCACCGCCAGGTAGGCGGCCACCACCTCGCCGATGCCCTTGCGCGTGGTCCCCATCACGCGCGAGAGGAACGTCACTCCCGCCTCGTTGACCACGTGGTTGACGGCCACCGTGGCCACGATCTCGCGCCGCAGCGGGTGCGCGGGGAAGTCGGCGGCGAAGACCTCGAGCCGTCCCGGGAAATAGGCGTCGAGCAGCGGCCGCGCCTCGGGACGGTCCGGCAGGTCGGTCTCCAGCGCCGCCTGGAACGCCCACATCTTCGTGTGGCCGAGCAGCACGGCCAGCATCGGGCGAGGCAGCCCGCGGTCGCGCAGGGGGTCCTCGAGCAGCTCCTGGCGGCCCGGGATCCCGTTGTCGGCGCGGCTGAGCACGCCGGCCGCGGCCAGGCTGTCGATGAACTGCACGAACTCCTCGTAGCGCACCGTGCTGCGCAGCGCGTCGAGGGTCAGCGCGCGCGCCTGGTTCGCGTTGTCGAGCAGCACGAGCTGCGCCACCTCCTCGGTCATCTCGGCCAGGATGCGGTTGCGCTCGTCGCGGCTCTTGACCGCGCCCTTCTTCACGAGCAGGTCGAGCAGGATCTTGATGTTGACCTCGTGGTCCGAGAGGTCCACCCCGCCCGAGTTGTCCACCGCGTCGGTGTTCACGCGCCCGCCGCGCGCCCAGAACTCGACGCGGCCGGCCTGCGTGAATCCGAGGTTGCCGCCCTCGGCCACCACCGCCGCCCGCACGTCGCGGCCGTCCACGCGCACGCGGTCGTTGGCGCGGTCCCCGACCTCGGCATCGTCCTCGAACGAGGCCTTCACGTAGGTGCCGATGCCGCCGTTGTAGAGGAGGTCCACGCGCGCGGTGAGGATGCGACGGATCACCTCCTCGCCGCTCGCGGTCTCGCCCTCGAGGTCGAGCAGCGCCTTGATCTCCGGGCCGAGCGGGATCGCCTTGGCCGACCGCTCGAACACGCCGCCGCCCTTGGAGATCAGCGACGGGTCGTAGTCGCGCCAGCTCGAGCGCGGCAGGCGGAAGAGGCGCTCCCGCTCGCGGTAGCTCTTCTCGGGATCGGGGCTGGGGTCGATGAAGATGTGCGCGTGGTTGAAGGCGGCCACGAGCTTCGTGGCCCGGCTCTGCAGCAGCCCGTTGCCGAACACGTCGCCGGCCATGTCGCCGACGCCCGCGCAGGTGAACGGCTCCCGCTGCACGTTGCGGCCGACCCGCGCGAAGTGGTGCTTGACGCACTCCCAGGCGCCGCGCGCGGTGATGCCGACCTTCTTGTGGTCCCAGCCGTTGCTGCCGCCGGAGGCGAAGGCGTCGCCCAGCCAGAAGCCGTATTGCGCGGACACGCTGTTCGCGGTGTCCGAGAGGTGCGCGGTGCCCTTGTCGGCGGCCACCACCAGGTAGGGGTCGTCGCCGTCGTGGCGCACGACCTCGGGCGGATGCAGCACCTTGCCGTCCACGATGTTGTCGGTGACGTCGAGCAGCCCCGCGATGTACTCGCGGTAGCGGTCCACCACGTAGGCGTCGAGGGCGGGCCGGGGCGGCACGTTGCCCTTCAGCACGAAGCCGCCCTTGGAGCCGACGGGGACGATGATGGCGTTCTTCACCATCTGCGTCTTCATGAGGCCGAGCACCTCGGTGCGGAAGTCGTCGTGGCGGTCGCTCCAGCGGATGCCTCCGCGCGCGACCTTGCCCCCGCGCAGGTGGATGCCCTCCAGCCGGCGGGAGTGCACGTAGATCTCGAACATCGGCCGCGGCGAGGGCATGCCCTCGACCTTGCGGCTGTCCACCTTGATCGAGACCACCGGCCGCTCCGGCCGCTGGAAGAAGTTCGTGCGCAGCGCGGAGCGGACCAGGTTGTCGAAGGCGCGCAGCACCTCGTCTTCGGCCAGGCTCTTCACCGACTCCAGCGCGCTCTTCACCTCGTCCGCCGCCTCCTGCACGGCGGCCGCGCGGTCCCCGGGCCGCGCGGGGTCGAAGCGGGCGGCGAACGCGCGGAAGACCGCGCCCGCCACCGCGCGGTTGCGCAGCAGCACCCCGTTGACGGTCTCCACGTTGTAGTGCGGGCGGATCTGGAGCAGGTGGTTGCGGACCGTGCGCAGCACCTCCACCTCGCGCCAGTGGAGCGAGGCGTCGAGCACCAGGCCGTTGAGGGGGTCGTCCGTGGCCCGCTCCTCGTCCAGGGCCCGCAGGGCCTCCACGAAACGCGCCTCGGACTGCACCACCGCGGCGATGCGCGCGGCCGGCCCCTCCACCTCGAAGCGGTAGAGCATGGCCCGCCGCCCGTCGGGCAGCTTGATCGGGATCCGCATCTCCTCGGTGGCGACCAGGCCGAGGTTCTGCAGCGTGCGCAGGGTGTCGGTGAGGGCCAGCGGGCGCACCGAGTAGAGCTTCAGCGTGAGCGCGGTGGCGCTGCGCGGGATCACCCGCACCTCGAGGCGCGCCTCCAGCTCGTCGAGCCGGCGGATGTCCTCCGGCACCTCTTCCGGGGGCGTGACCTCGCGGTAGAGGCCGCTGCGGCTCTCCGGCGTCACGTACTTGCGGTAGAGCTGGCGGCCCTCGCGCTCGCCGAAGCCCTTCTCCACCGCGGCCGCCACCCGGTCCTCCCAGGTCGTGACCAGCGACTCGGTCAGCGCGCGCACCTGGTCGGCGTCGAGCGGGTGCTCGAGCCGCGAGGCGTCGAAGTAGAACAGGAGCAGGCTCACCGTGCCCAGGTCTTCCGAGGTGCTGAACGAGACGGGCCCGAACTCGTCCGACAGCGCCTTGCTCAGGTCCTGCTCCGTCCGGTACGAGTAGCGCAGGCGCGAGAACGCGATGGCCAGCGCCTGGTAGCCGGGGCCCCGGCGCGCGTGCACGGCGATCTCGTCGTCGCCGCTCATGTGCACGATGCGGTCGATGATCTCCTTCAGCGCCTGCACGTTCGCGTAGAACAGCTCGCGGGTGGGGAAGCGGTTGAACACGGCGCGGATCTCGCGATACCCGTACGAGTTCGGCTGCGCGCCGCTGTGCTCGAGCAGCCACGCCAGCTTCTCCTGCAGGAGCGGGATCTCGCCGCGCTTCTGGGTGAAGGCGCCCTTGGAGAGCCGGCCCACCAGCAGGGTGGCCTCCACGAGCTTGCCGTCCGGCCCCCATTCGCGGATGACGATGTCGTCGATCGGCTCGAGGTGGTAGATGGCGGAGGCCGTGTTGCAGAAGTCGATGTCCACGATCCGGAAGTCGTTGGCCGCGGGCAGGAGGTGCGCCTCGACCTCCTCGATCAGCCCCGGGAACACCACCGGGAGCAGGGTGGCGTCGGTGAAGACGCCGGCCGCGCTCTCCGGCACGCGCTGCGGCTGCCCGTCGGGTCCCACGCGATAGCGCACGGTCCCCTGGAAGATGTAGTTGTCGTCGAGCAGCCACTCCAGGAAAGCGCGCGCCGATTCCGCGTCCTCGGGCCGGCCGCGGCGGCTGCGCAGCCGCGGCTGGGCCTCGCGCGCGGTGGCCAGCATCTCCTTGAAGTCCTCGACCGCGGTGAACACGGCCTTGAGCACGGAGTAGATCTCGTGCTCCATGTGCCGCAGCCGTTCCTTGGTCTCGATCCGCTCGATCTGGAACTGGCAGTAGACCTCGCGCGCGCCCTCGTCGTGCGGCCCTCCGAGCCACACGATGCGCTCCCACTGCCGCCGCACGGTGAAGATCGGGTGCACCGAGGAGAAGACGCGCAGGCCGGCCTTGCGGAAGTAGTTCTTCAGGCTCTCGAAGATGAACGGCGCGTCGGGCGTGTGGGTCTCGACGACCGTGATCTCCTGCGGCAGCCCGTCCGCGGGACCGCGCGACACCCAGCCCATCTCCGGCGGGTTGCGCGCGACCACGTGCAGCCCCGGCAGGCCGCGGTAGAGCTGGGTGGGCGGCGG
This sequence comes from Vicinamibacteria bacterium, assembly GCA_036556645.1. Taxonomy (GTDB): domain Bacteria; phylum Acidobacteriota; class Vicinamibacteria; order Fen-336; family Fen-336; genus DATKEG01. The sequence goes on from DATBIZ010000058.1 coordinate 10,205, forward strand.
CATCTCCCGCACCACGAAGCGGAACTGGTCGGTGAGCCGCGCGGCGAGCGCCTCGGGCGACAGGCCCAGCGCGACGCGGTCGGGCGTCTCCGCGAAGATCACGGAGGCGAACGACAGGAGCAGCTCCCGGTCCTCGGGTGGGGCCTGCGACGACAGGAGCTCGCGCACCTGCGCGAGCTTGGCGGCCCTCTGTGCGGCGTCAGCGGTGATCATCGGCGGCGCGGTTGACGATGATACGGCGGCCCCGGGCCGCGCGTCGAGCGGCCCGGGGCCCGTGTTCACCTGCGAGCGCGCGTTCTGCGCTCCCGGCCGTCCCAGGGGGGGATCGGGCCCGGAGGGCCCGCGGGACCGAGTGCCTCTCGAACCTGTCTCATCAAGTCGTTCGCGCCCTGTTCACCCGGAGGCAGCAAGAAGATCCTATGAAACCCCTCGGTCGACACGGTCACCGACCACCATGCGCCGGCGAGTCGCTGATTCACCCGCACCCGCCACGTTCCCGGGTACCGCGCGAGGAAGCCGCAGAGCGCCTGCGTCATCTCGGAGGGCACCGGGTCGTCGCTCAGGATCTGAGTGCCGGCCAGCTCTTCGGCCATCGCTCACCTTCATCACACAGGAGGGCACCTCTATCTGCCCTCGACCGTGCCAAATGCAATGCGTGAGCCATCTCACCCCATTTTCGGCTGATTAAGGCCTTTTGGCAGAGTGACTTACGTCACACTCTCCACGGCCCGTCCCGCGGTGGGAGAATCTCGTCCCTCTCGGTGAGAAACTCTTACAAATTAGCTAGTTAGAACTCCAACGCGGCGCCGCCGGCCCCCCCGCCGCGGTGGCCCGCCGTCCGCGTGCGGGACGCTCGCCGAACGCTGGTAGAATCCGACGCCCCGCGTGCGCTTCCAGGTTCAATCTCCGGACGGCGTTCCC
>DATBIZ010000059.1:0-3354 GCA_036556645.1 Vicinamibacteria bacterium
GCACGCGCCGCGACCTCGCCCTCACCCCGCCCGACATCGGCCTCTACGCCGCCGGCCTGACCGCCTGCCGCGTGATGGTCGGCCATCCGGCCGCGCGCGGGTTCGCGGAGCGCGAGGAGCGGGCGCGCGCGTTCTACGGCCCGGACGACCCGGCCCGCCGCTCCGCCTGGCTCGACGCGGCCGGCGTGACGCGGCTGGTGCTCCCCGGCGACGCCGGCGAGGCGCCGACGGGATGGCTCGGGCCCGGCACGCCGTTCCGGCGCGTCGCGCGCGTGGGTGCTCCGCAGGCGGAGATCAGCGTGTACGCGCGTGAGGCGGCCGCGCGGCCCGGGCCCTGAGGCGGCCCGCGCGCTCTCTCGGCCGCTCCGCGAGGCCTGTTAACATCTGCCGCATGTCACGCGACACCGCGCGGCGCGTGCTGGAGATCGAGGCGCGGGCGATCCTCGAGCTGGCGCCGCGGATCGGCGACGCGTTCGAGCGCGCGGTCGAGCTGCTGTTCGCCTGCGCCGGCCGTGTGGTCGTGACCGGGATGGGCAAGAGCGGGCTGATCGGCCAGAAGATCTCGGCCACGTTCTCCTCGACCGGCACCCCCTCCCTGTTCCTGCACCCGGCCGAGGCGATCCACGGCGACCTGGGACGGATCGTGAAGGGCGACGCGGTGCTGGCCGTCTCCTACAGCGGCGACACCGCGGAGATCGTCGGCCTCACCCCCACGGTCAAGCGGCTGGCCGCGCCGCTGATCGTGATGAGCGGCCACCCCGGCTCGGTGCTGGCCGGCGCCGCCGACGTGCACCTCGACGTGTCCGTGCGCGAGGAGGCCTGCCCGCTCGGCCTGGCCCCCACCGCCTCCACGACCGCGGCGCTGGCCATGGGGGACGCGCTGGCCATGGCGCTGCTGGAGAGGCGTGGGTTCACGGTGGACGACTTCGCGGTGCTGCATCCGGGCGGGAAGCTGGGCCGGAAGCTGCTCCGGGTCGAGGACGTGATGCACGCGGGCGAGCAGGTGCCGAAGGTCGTGCCCTCCACGGTCATGAAGGACGTGCTGTTCGAGATGACCCGCAAGCGCCTGGGCATGACCACGGTCGCGGACGGCGACGGGAAGCTCCTGGGCATGATCTCGGACGGCGACCTGCGGCGGCAGATGGAGCGTCACGGCTACGGCCTGCTCGAGCGCACCGCCGAGCAGTGCATGACGCGCGACCCGATCGTGATCGGCCGCCGCCAGCTCGCCACCGCCGCCCTCGCCGTGATGGAGGAGCGGAAGGTGACGTCGCTGCCCGTCACCGATGGAGCCGGCCGGCTCGAGGGCGTGGTCCACCTGCACGACCTCTGGAACACGGGGATGATCTGAATGGGATGCGTTTCCGGGCGGACCGTCGGCGGCATCGTCCGGGAGCGATTCGCTCGCCACGGGTCGCTCGATGGCGCCTGACGCGCAGCGAGGACGCCCATGAAGGCCGATGCGCTCGCGGACCGCTGCCGGCGGCTCAAGCTCGTGCTGATGGACGTGGACGGGGTGATGACCGACGGCACCGTGCTCTTCCTGCCCGGCGGCGGCCAGGCGCGCGCCTTCCACGTGCGTGACGGCCTCGGAGTGGTGCTGGCGCACCGCGCCGGGCTGCGCACCGGCATCCTCTCCGGGCGCGCGTCCGGCGACGTCGAGCACCGCGCGCGGGAGCTGGGCATCACGCTGGTGCGGCAGGGCGTGGCGGACAAGCCGGCCGCGCTGCGCGCCATCCTCGAGGAGCTCGGGGTCTCCGCGCACGAGGTCGCCTACATCGGCGACGACGTCAACGACCTGGCGGTGATGGGCGCGGTCGGCCTCTGCGCCGCGCCCGCGGACGCGCCGTTCGAGGTGCGCGCGGCGGCCGAGATGATCACCGACGCCCCGGGCGGCCGCGGCTGCGTGCGGGAGTTCCTGGAGGCGATCCTGCGCGCGCGCGGCGACTGGGACCGCGTCACCACCGCCGACGCGCCCTCGCGTTGAGGGCCGCGGGGGGCACCGCCGCGGAGGGCCTCGTTCGGCCATGAGCGACACCGCGCTGCTCGCGGTGCTGCTCGCCGGCGTGGCCGGCGTGCTGGCCGGGCGCGCCTGGGCGGCCGCGCTCCGGCAGGGCGAGCGCGACCGCGCCGGCTACCGTGCCTCGCCGCACTACGCGCAGGGCCTGCACTATCTCGCCGCCGGCCACCCCGAGCTGGCCGCCAGCGAGCTGGCCAAGGTGGCACGCGAGGACCCCGGCGCGGTCGAGGTGCTGCAGGTGCTGGGCAGCCTGCAGCGCGAGATCGGCCAGGTCGAGCGCGCGATCCAGACCCACCAGTCGCTGCTGGCCCGGCGCGACCTGACGCGGGCGGAGCGGGCGCAGGCGCTGGCCTCGCTCGGCGCCGACTTCCGGCGCGCGGGTTTCCTCGACCGCGCCAGCCGGACCTTCGACGAGGCGCTCGCCGCCGACCCGCGCAACGTGCAGGCGCTGATCGAGCTGCAGAAGCTGCAGGAGGAGCAGCGGCAGTGGTCGGAAGCGTACCGGCTGCGCACGCGGCTGAGCCGCCTGCGCAAGAGCGACGACAGCCTCGTGCTCGGCTACCTGCAGGCGGAGATCGGGCGCGAGGCCCTGGCCGCCGGCGACCGCGAGGGGGCGCAGAAGGCCTTCGCCACCGCCCTCGCGCTCGACCGCCGCGTGTTCCCCGCCCACCTGGGCATGGCCGACCTCCACCTCGGGCGCGACCCGGCGCGCGCGGTGGCCATCCTGGAGGAGGCGATGGCGGTCGCGCCGGAGCGCGCCTACCTCGCGTTCACGCGGCTGGCCAGGGCCTACGAGGACTGCGGGCAGCGGGCGCGCTTCGCCGAGGCCTGCGAGCGGATGATCCGCGACGACCCGCGCGACTGGCGGGCCCGCGTGGCGCTGGCCGCGCACCTGCGCGCGCAGGGGAAACACGAGGAGGCCTTCGGCCTGCTGCAGCGCGCGGTCGAGGTGAACCCGCACGCGCTCGCCGCGCACCTCGAGTCCTGGCGCGCGCTCGACCGGCTCGGCATGTCCCGCCCGGCGGTCGAGCGCTACCTCGCGACCGCCGAGCGGTCGGTGTTCTACCGCGATCCGCACATCTGCACCGCCTGCCGGTACCGCGCCGACGACATGTTGTGGCGGTGCCCGCACTGCCACGAGTGGAACACGTTCGTGGAGGAGCGCGTGGGGCCCGCGGCCGCACCGGCCTGACGCGCGGCTACGCGCCGGTGCCGATGCCGGCCAGTGCGCCGGCCAGGGGGCCGACCGGCTCGGGCGCCGCGGCCTGGGCGGCGGCGGGATCGTCGCGGTGTCGCAGGGCCAGCACGAGCACCTCCTCGCCCAGGCGGGTGGG
>DATBIZ010000060.1:0-5522 GCA_036556645.1 Vicinamibacteria bacterium
CGGAGCTGAGGGAATTCCTGGAGAGCGAGGGCGGCCGGCGATTGCTGGGCTCGCTGTCTCCGCGCCAGACCGTCGCCCCGCGCCTGCTCCTGACCGTCCAGGCCGGCGTGGTGCTCACGATCGTGGGCAGTGGGCTGCAGATCACGGGCAAATACGACCTGCAGCCGCCGGGGATCACGGTGGTGGCGCTCGGCCTGGGGCTCATCGCGTCCGCGGTGGTCTCCTGGGCCCTGGCGCGCTTCTGGGGGTTGATGCCGGATGCGCGGACCCGCGACGGCGAGTGAACGCCTGCCCGCGGCGGGCGCGGCCGTGGCGCCGATCGAGCCGGGCGAGTTCACCGCCTTCTACGCGCGCACGGCGCCGCGCCTCCGCGCGTACCTCCGGCGATTGACCGGCGACGGCGCGCTCGCCGACGACCTGCTGCAGGAGGCCTGCATCCGCCTGCTGCGCTCGGCGCGGGCGGGCGGCACCGACGGCGAGCACGCCGCGTTCCTGTACCGGACCGCGACCAACCTCGCGCGTGACCACTGGCGGCGCCGAGGGCGCGAGGCCCGCGCGCTCGGCCGCTCCGGCTGGACGCCGCCACCGCCGGAGCCGCCCGCGCCGGGCACCGACGTCGCGCGCGTGTTCGACCGCCTCCGCCCGCGTGACCGCGCGATCCTGTGGCTCGCGCACGTCGAGGGGCGCGACCATGCCGAGATCGCCCGCCTGCTCGGCCTGCGCCGGATCAGCGTGCGCGTCCTGCTCTTCCGCGCCCGGGCCGAGCTGGCGCGACGGCTCCGGCAGGCCGGCCTCGGTCCCGAAGGAGGTTCTCGTGGCACGCGATGACGCCGCCGTGGTGGACGTGTACCTGCGCTCGCTGGCCGCGGCCGGGGAGGAGGGTACGCCGCTACCCGACCCGCGGGCGATCCTGCGGCGCGCGCGGCTGCGCGAGCGGCTCGAGGCCGAGCAGCGGCGGGTGGATCGGGCGGCGCTGCCGCTCCTGCTGGCCACGCTCATCGGACCGGTCGCCGGCTTGCTGGTCGTCGCGCTTCATCCCGCCGGCGCGGGAGACGCGCTGCTGGCCGTGACGGCCGCCGTGACCGCGCTCGCGGGCGCGTTCACGGTGCGGCTGGCGCTGATCGAGGACTGACGGCTAGCCGCGGAGGATGCCCTTGACGATCGCCTCCCCGTGGAAGCGGCCGTTCTCGATGAACACCTTGTTGGTGTCGCGGCCGGAGACCAGCGCCCCCGCCAGGTAGAGCCCGGGCACGTTGGTCTCGAAGGTCTGCGGGTCGTGCTCGGGCTTGAGCGTGACCGGATCCACGCGCACGCCCGCGCCGCGCATCAGAGCCACGTCCGGCGTGTAACCGGTGAGCAGGAAGACCTGGTCCGCGGGCAGGTCCTGTACGCCGCCCGCGCCCTCCACCCGCACGTGGGTGGGCGTGATGGCGCGGACCGACGTGCCGAAGAGCGCCTCCACGGAGCCCTCCTTGATGCGGTTCTCGATGTCGGGCTTGATCCAGTACTTCACCGATGTGCTGATCTCGTGGCCGCGGTGCACCAGCGTGACGGAGGCGGCGCCGGCGCGGTAGAGCTCGAGCGCGGCGATGGCCGCGGAGTTCTTCGCCCCGACCACGACCACGTGCTTCCGGTAGAACGGGTGCGGGTCGTCGTAGTAGTGCGCGACGTGCGGGAGGTCCTCGCCGGGGACGCACAGCCGGTTGGGATGGTCGTAGTAGCCCGTGGCGAGCACCACGCGCGCCGCGTCCCACGTGCGCGACCCCTCCCGACGCTCGGTACGCACGGCGAAGCGGCCGCCCGCCGGCTCGATCGCCAGCACCTTCTCGTCGAAGGCGACCCGCAGCGCATAGGTGTCGGCGACGCGGCGGTAATAGCGGAGCGCCTCCACGCGGGTCGGCTTCTCGTAGGGCGTGACGAACGGCAGGCCGCCGATCTCGAGCAGCTCCGCGGTCGTGAAGAAGACCATCTGCCGCGGGAAGTGGAAGATCGAGTTGACCAGCGCCCCCTTCTCCAGCACCTCGTAGTCGAGGCCGGCGTCGCTCGCGGCGATCGCGGTGGCCAGCCCCGCCGGCCCGGCGCCGACGATCAGGAGGTCGCGCGTCACAGGTCCACCCGCGCCACGCCCGGGATCTCGAGCAGGAGGTCCGCGCCGTAGGCCCGCGACGGCGTCTGGAACCCGGCCGGGGCGTGGCCGGCGATCACCTTGTCGAGGACCGCCAGCGCGGTGCGCACCGTCAGCTCGTATCCGTCCGGCAGGTCCACGCGTGAGACGGCGCGTGCGCCGGACGGGCTCGCGACCTCGCCCCAGATCGCCGAGCGACCGCGGGCGCGGGCCTCGGCGGCCGGGCCCGCTGGCCCGGCCCGGATGCGCCGCTTCAGGTAGCCTTTCACCGCCGGTGCACGCAGGACCGGGCCGAGGAAACGTGTCGCGCGCAGAGCCACGCGCGAGGCGAACGGAGCAGCCACGTAGACCTCGATGTTCGGGATCCCGGTGCTGTGGTACGCCGTCGCCACGTCGCCCCAGGGGATCGTGATCACCGTCCGCTCGCCCCGGCCGAAGTCCACGCGGCGCGTCTTCCAGCCGGCCGGCACGCGCCTCAGCACGCCGTCCCGCCGGACGAGCCCGCCATGGTGCGCGTGCTCGACCATGGTGGTGGCCGTGCCACGCGACGGCCGTCCGTTCGGGAACAGCGCGAGGGTCAGCCGCGTGGCCTCGGGCAGCCGGCGCTGGAGGTGCGCGGCCAGGCAGTCCGAAGGCACCACGTCGAAGCCCACGCCGGGCAGCAGCATCACGCCGGCCTGGCGGGCCTCGGCGTCGCGGGCGAACAGGCGCTCGAAGACGTCCACCTCGCCGGTGATGTCGAGGTAGTGCGCGCGCCGGCGCAGGCACGCGCTGGCCATGGGCAGGGCGGTGGCGGTGAACGGGCCGGCGCAGTGCAGGACCACGCCGACGCCCTCCAGGCCGGCGTCGAGTGCGCGCGCGTCGTCGAGCGGGAAGCCGCGATGCGGCAGCGCGAGCGCGTCGGCCAGCGCCGCGACCGCGGCCGCGTTGCGGCCGGCCAGGATCGGGCGCAGCCCCCGGCGGGCCGCTTCGCGCGCGATCAGCTCGCCGGTGTAGCCGTTGGCGCCGTATATGAGGGGTGTCACCTTGCAACTGCTTTGGCTTGAGTGGCTTGCAACGCAATGTTATCATTCCGCCATGGCGGCACGCTCACTCAGCAAGGGGACCCTCTCCTTCGGCCTCGTCACCGTCCCGATCCAGATCTACTCGGCGTCGGAGTCGAGCGCCGCGGTCTCGTTCAACCTCCTCCACGCCAAGTGCCACTCGCGGCTCAAGCAGCAGTACGTCTGCCCGAAGGACGACGAGATCGTCCCGCGCAGCGACATGGTCAAGGGCTACGAGTTCGCCAAGGACCAGTACGTGGTCTTCAGCGAGGAGGAGCTGAAGGCGATGGCCGAGGAGGCCTCGCGCACGATCGAGATCACCGAGTTCGTGCCGGCGGCGAAGGTGGACCCGATCTACTTCGAGGGCGCGTATTACCTCGGCCCCGACAAGGGCGGCGAGCGCGCGTTCGCGCTGCTGGCGGAGGCGATGCGCCAGACCGGCCGCACCGCGCTCGCCAAGTGGGCCGCGCGCGGGAAGATGTACATCGTGATGGTGCGCGCGGTGGACAAGGGCCTGGTGATGCAGGTGCTGCACTACGCCGACGAGGTGCGACCGATCTCCGAGGTGCCGATCGGCGACACCGTGGTCAAGGACGCCGAGCTGAAGCTGGCCGTGCAGCTCGTGGAGCAGATCGCCGCCGAGGAGTTCCGCCCCGAGAACTACGAGGACGGCGTGCGCAAGCGGTACCTCGAGGCCATCCAGCGCAAGGTCGAGGGCCAGGAGATCTCGAGCGCGGCGCCCGAGGAAGCCCCGGCGCAGATCGTGGACCTGATGGAGGCGCTCAAGGCCAGCCTGGCGCGCAGCGGCGCCGGCAAGGGCGCCGGGGACAAGAAGCCGGCGAAGCGAGCCGCCGCCGCCGAGGAGAGCGACGACCGGCCGGCGCGCGCGCGCGGCAAGGGACGGAAGACGGCATAGCCGGCCGACCGATGCCCTCGCCGCGCACCGCGGGCGGAGCGGACTCGCTCGCGCGGGTGGCCCGCGACGTCGTCGCCTGCGAGCGGTGCCCGCGCCTGCGCGAGTGGTGCCGGCTGGTGGCGCGGACCAGGGTCCGGCGCTTCCAGGACCAGGAGTACTGGGGGCGGCCGGTGCCCGGGCTCGGGGACGCCGCCGCCCGCCTGCTGATCGTCGGGCTCGCGCCGGCGGCGCACGGCGGCAACCGCACCGGCCGCATCTTCACCGGAGACCGCTCGGGCGACTTCCTCTTCGCCGCGCTGTTCCGCGCCGGGTTCGCGAACCAGCCGACCTCGGTCGCGCGCGGCGACGGCCTCGCGCTCCGCGACTGCTACGTCACCGCGGCCGTGAAGAGCGCGCCGCCCGACAACAAGCCGCTGCCGGACGAGGTGCTCAACTGCCGCGAGTACCTCGCGCGCGAGTGGGCGCTGCTCACCGACGTGCGGGCGGTGCTGGTGCTCGGGCGCTTCGCGCTCGACGCCTTCACCGCGATGCTGCGCGAGCGTGGCGAGCTGCCGCCGCGGGGGCGGCTGGCCTTCGGCCACGGCGTCGCGCACGACCTCGGCCGCGGACGACGCCTGTTCTGCTCGTTCCATCCCTCGCAGCAGAACACGTTCACCGGCAAACTCACCCCGGCGGACCTCGACCGCGTGCTCGCGGCGGTCAACCGCCACCTCGGGCGGCGAGGAGGGCGTTGATCGTCTCCAGCGTGTCGGCCTCGGCCGCGGGCTTGTCCGGCCGGCGCCGCAGGATGCGCGGGAAGCGCACGGCCACGCCGGACTTGTGGCGGGCCGAGCGCGCGATGCCCTCGAAGGCCAGCTCGAACACCTGCGAGGGCTCCACGACGCGCACGGGCCCGAACCGGTCGTGGGTGTGGCGGCGGATCCACGCGTCCAGCACCCGGATCTCCTCGTCGGACAGGCCCGAGTAGGCCTTCGCGAACGGCACCAGCTCGCCGTCCTTCCACACCCCGAACGTGTAGTCGGTGAGCAGCGTGGCGCGCCGGCCGTGGCCGGGGTGCGCGTACATCAGCACCGCGTCCACGGTGAACGGCGCGATCTTCCACTTCCACCAGTCGCCCTTGCGCCGGCCGGAGCGGTAGGGCGAGGCGAGCCGCTTCAGCATGAAGCCTTCGACCCGCCGCTCCCGCGCCTGTTCGCGCAGGCGCGCCAGCTCGGGCCAGCTCGGCGCCGCGACCTCCTCCGACACGAGCAGGGCCGGCTCGCCGGCGGGCGCCAGCAGCGCCTGCAGGCGCGCGCGCCGCCCGGAGAGCGGCGACTCGCGTATGTCGCGGCCGTCCTGCTCGAGCAGGTCGTAGGCCATCAGGGCGGCCGGCACGGCCGCCAGGATCTCCGGCCCCAGCCGCTGCCGGCCGATGCGCGTCTGCAACGACGCGAACGGC
>DATBIZ010000061.1:0-3130 GCA_036556645.1 Vicinamibacteria bacterium
TCGGAGCAGCTCTACCAGGCGCTGCGCCGCGTGGGCGTGCCGACCGAGCTCGTGATCTATCCGGACCAGAACCACGGGATCGAGACCCCGAGCTACTTCAAGGACCGGTACGAGCGGTACCTGGCCTGGTACGACAAGTACCTGCGGCCCGAGGCGGCGACCGCGACCGCCGCGGCGGGGGCGGAGGCCACGTCGCTCTCCGGCCGGGCACTGTTCGCGCCGGCGCTGTCCGCAGAACGGCGGGCCGCGCTCGAGGCCCAGCTCGCGGAGGCCAACGCCGACTTCGTGAAGGACCCCGACGGCGCCGACGCGATCATCTGGCTCGCCCGGCGCCTCGGCTACCTCGGCCGGTATCGGGAGGCGATCGCGGTGCTGACGCGCGGCGTCGAGAAGCATCCGGACGACATCCGCATGTACCGTCACCGCGGGCACCGCTACATCACGGTGCGGGAGCTGGACCGCGCGATCGCCGACCTCTCGGCGGCCGCGCGCCTGATCGAGACGAGGAGGATTCCCGACGCGGTCGAGCCGGACGGCGACCCGAACCCGCAGGGCGTGCCCACCAGCACGTCTCACTTCAACGTCTACTACCACCTCGGGCTCGCCCACTACCTGAAGGGCGACTTCGCGCGCGCGCTCGGCGCCTACCGCGAGTGCCTGGGGTATTCGAAGGGCAGCGACGACCGGCTCGTCGCCACCTCGGACTGGCTGTACATGACGCTGCGCCGCCTGGGCCGAGACGCGGAGGCGGCGGCCGTGCTGGAGCCGATCACGCGCGAGCTGAAGGTGATCGAGAACCACGCGTACTGGAACCGGCTCCTGCTCTACAAGGGCGAGAAGGACGCCGGCGCGCTGCTCGCCGCGTCGTCGGACGCGGTGGACGTCGCGACGTACGGCTACGGCATCGGGAACTGGCACCTGTACCACGGCCGGCGGCCGCAGGCGGCCGAGGTGTTCCGGCGCGTGGTGGCGGGCGAGATGTGGCCGGCGTTCGGGTTCATCGCCGCCGAGGCCGAGCTGGCGCGGATGAACTAGCGCGCGACGACGGGCGGGCGCCGGGCGCGCGCCTCAGCGCACCGACGCGCCGTCCGGCAGCAGGTACTGGATCGGCCACCGCTCGCGCAGCCGTTCGACGACCTCCGACCAGCGGAACGCGTCCGCATCGGCGACCGTGAGGTCGGGCAGCGCCTCCGCGGCCGCCTGCGCGAGCGCGCCGGCCTCGCCGCGCGGCCGCACGACGAGCGCCCCCGCCCTCAGGCGCGCGCGCGCGAAGCGGGCCACGATCTCCACGTCCTCGATCATCTCCAGGAAGTACGGGCGGCCGGTCAACAGCGCGTTGTACACGTGGTTGGCCAGCACGCCCGAGATCGGGCTCGCGTAGGCATCGAGATCGTCCACGTCCGCCGCCGCGTTGGCGGCCACGCCCGTCCGGTAGCGCATGCGCGTCTCGCCGGTGGCGCGCAGGTCGAACGAGAGCACGGCGTCGCCCGCCTGCGCCAGCCGCCGGATCTCCGCCCAGTCGTCCGGCCCGGTCTTGCCCTCGAGCGAGAGGTCGAGCCACGTGCGCGCCGGCGCGGAGCCGGGGCGATGGACGTGCAGCAGCGGCGTCACCAGCCCCTGGTGGTGCAGCCGGTAACGGTCGATCCGTAGGCCGTCGACCGTGCTCGCGCCGGAGAGCTCCCAGGCGATCGCGCGCGGATCGGGCACACCGGCGCGGGCGACCACGGGCCACTCGCCGACGCCCGCGTTGCCGTCGCCGTGGTACAGCTCGCGAATCGAGAGGGCGCGCCGCGGGCGTGCGCGGTAATCCTCGCGTATGACCTCGGGCAGCGAGCGGCCGGTAAGGTCCAGGCGCACCTGGCCGGTCGGGGTGACGCGCAGCGCCACCGGGTCGAGGATCTTCACCGCGTCCAGCGCGGGGCGCTCCGGCATCCCGTTCACGCGGTCGAACATGGCGAAGGCGGCCCGCCGGTTCTCGGGGGAGAACATGTGGCGGTGCACGCCCTCGGCGATCGCGGCGCGCTCTGCGTGGCCGAACCGCGCGTAGAGCGCGGCCACCTCGCGCACGGTCTTGCGCGCTCCCTCGATCGGGAAGAAGTCGTGGACCGCGGCCGCGACCACGAACGGGCGCGGGTACACGAGCAACAACAGGCCCGCGTGGTCCACGCCCGCGGACACCAGGCGGTAGGGATCCTGCTCCGGGTCGCTGTCGGGGTCCTCGAAGATCCGGTTCGCCATCCGCATCGGCAGCGACGTGACGAAACACGACGGGGCCACCGCGCCGATCCGCTCGTCGAGCGCGCCCAGGTAGAGCGACTGGAAGCCGCCGCCGCTGGTGCCGGTCACGGACAGGCGCGCCGGGTCCACCTCGGGCCGCGTGAGGAGGTAGTCCACGGCCCGGATCCCGTCCCACACCATGTAGCGGACCAGGCTCGAGCCGGCCACGCAGGCCAGGTTCCCGAGCACGGCGTGCTCGCCGCAGACCAGGTTGTAGCGGCTGCGGCCCGCGGCCGCGTCCCAGTACTGGCTCCTCTCCCCCTGGCCGACGGGATCCCAGCTCAGCACCACGTAGCCCCGCTTCGCGAGCTGGCCGCTGATCTCCTGGTAGTTCCGGAACGACTTGCCGTCGGGCGAGTGGCCGCAGGCGACCAGCACGGCGGGACGCTTCGCCGCCGGCCCGTCCGGGACGTAGAGCAGCGCGGTCACGTGCAGCCCGGGGCGGCTCTCGAAGAGCACCTTCTCGATCCGGTAGCCGTCCATGGGGATCGTGCCGGTCACGCGCGCGTTGAGCGGCGTCTTCTCGCCGGGCAGACCGCCGATGATCTCGAGCACGCTCGCGCGCAGGCGCGCGCGCAGCGCCTGCAGGTCGGCCTCGGTGCGCACGGCCTCGAAGGCGGCCCGCCGCGCGTCGTCGAGCCGCCAGGCGCGCGCGAGCTGGTGCTTCAGGTACGGCGTCACGCGCGGGCCGGCCTCGACCGGCTCGAGCACGCGGAAGGCGTCCGCGGGCGGGGCCTCGGCGGCGGACGCCGCCCCTGCGAGCGCGAGGACGAGCACGGCCGCCGCGCGCGTCATCCTCCGAGCCGGGACAGCCGGTCCTTCACGTCGGCCGCGAAGCGGTCGATGCGCTCCT
>DATBIZ010000062.1:0-10719 GCA_036556645.1 Vicinamibacteria bacterium
GTACCGACACTGATCGCTTTCGGTTACGGGTACCGGTTCGGGTACGGGCTCGGTTGTCGGTTAGGCCGTCTTCCCCGCCGCCGCCGACCCCCCCGCCTTCCCCACCCCCGGCGACCCCGCCGTGACCACGCGGTTGCGGCCTCGGCTCTTGGCCGCGTAGAGGGCGGCGTCGGCGGCGTCCACCAGCGCCTTCACGCCGTGGCCGTCCTCGGGGAAGGTGGACACGCCGATCGACGCGGTGGCCGTGCGGCCTTCCAGCGCGCCGGGCTTCTGGGCGGGCGCGGCGACCGCGAGGCGGATCTTCTCGGCCACGTGCTCGGCCTGCTCCTTGGTGCACGCGTGCAGCAGGACCGCCAGCTCCTCGCCCCCGTAGCGGAACGCGACGTCGGTGGTGCGGATCGAGTCGCGCACCGCCGCCGCCACCCGCTTGAGCTCGGCGTCGCCCTGGGTGTGGCCCCAGCGGTCGTTGAAGGCCTTGAACCCGTCGAGGTCCAGGAGGAGCAGGCTGGAGGTGCGGCCCTCGCGCTCGCACCGCCGCAGCTCCTTGTCCACGGTGTCCTCGAAGTGCCGGCGGTTGTAGAGCCCCGTGAGGCCGTCGGTGATGGCCAGCGACTCCAGCGTCTGCTGGCTCTCGCGCACGCGCAGCGCCATCTCGTTGAACGCGCGCGTGAGGTCGGCCATCTCGTCGTTGCCGCGCACGGGCAGCGACACGTTCAGGTCGCCGGCGCTGATGTCCTTGGCCGCCTCCGACAGGCGCAGGATCGGGCGCAGCAGCGACCGCGCGATCAGGAAGCTGCCGAGCAGCACCATCAGCACCAGGGGCAGCCCGATCTTCAGCAGCCGGTTGCGCGACTCGGTCAGCGGCCGGTACGCGGCCGAGGCGGACACGGTGGCCGCCACGAAGCCGCCGGTGGGGCCGCGCATCCGCCGCGCGCCGTAGATGACCTCGCGCCCGCCCACGCTGGCCTGGGCGATCGGGCCCGTCTCCTTGCCCGGCTCCGGCAGCGCCCCCGCGAACGTCTCCTCGCCCGGACGCTCCGGCACCGAGCCCGCGCGCACCAGCACGCGGCCCTGCGGGTCGAGCAGCCAGAACTGGTGCGCGGGATCGCCGTCGGTGGACTCGAGGACGCTCGCGAGCTCGCGCAGGCTCACGCGCCCCACGAAGTGGCCGATCCGGCGGTCCTGCCGGCCGTGCACGGTGTGCATCACGAGCATGGTCGGCCGGCCCAGGTACTCCGAGCGGCGGATCGGGCTGATCGCGCCGGTGGGCTGCAGCCGCCCGCCCTCGAGCAGGTCCTTGCCCCAGTCCTCCCACCGTTCCTGGCGGGTGGCCGCCAGCACCCGGCCGCGCACGTCGATCACGAACAGCGACTCGTAGATCTCGTAGTGGCCGAGCACCGACTCGAGGTACGCGTCGAGGTCGCGCTTCGCCTTGGCCGCGTCGCCCACGCCCGAGGTCAGGGTCTCCACGCCCTCGAACACGACGAACGACGCGGACCAGCGCGAGACCTCGTGCAGCCGCTGCGCCATCCAGTCGTCGAGCTGCGCGGTGGAGCGGAAGACGTGGTTGGAGAGCGTCTCCTCGACCTTCTTGGAGAGCAGCTCCTGGTTCTGCTGGAGGAGGTAGAAGCCCATCAGGAGCGCGGGGAGGCTGACGCCCGTGAGGACGAGGAGCAGGATCTTGGTCTGGAAGCGGACCCGCACCGGGCCGGATGATAGCCGAACTGCGGCGGCGCCTATAATCCGGCTTCCGATGGCCGAAGCCGCGATCGCGCTCGACGGCGTCACCAAGGCGTTCGAGGGCCACGTGGCCGTCAGCGACCTGACCCTGGCCATCCCGGCCGGCAGCGTCTTCGGCCTGCTCGGCCCGAACGGCGCCGGCAAGACCACCACGCTGCGGATGGTGATGAACGTGCTGGCCCCCGACGCCGGCACGGTCCGGCTGCTGGGCCGGCCGGCCGACCAGGCCGCGCGCGACCGGGTCGGCTACCTGCCCGAGGAGCGCGGGCTCTACCCGCGCATGGTGGTGGAGGAGCAGCTCGTGTTCCTGGCCGCGGCCAAGGGCGTCCCGCGCCGCGAGGCGGCCCGCCGGCTCTCTCCCTGGCTCGAGCGCCTCGGCCTCTCCGAGTGGCGCCGGCGCAGGGTCAACGAGCTCTCGAAGGGCATGCAGCAGAAGGTGCAGCTCGTCTCCACGCTGCTGCACGAGCCCGACCTGCTGATCCTCGACGAGCCGCTCAGCGGGCTCGATCCCGTGGGCGCGGAGGTCGTGCGCGACGTGCTGCTCGAGCTGCGCCGGCAGGGCCGCACGCTCGTGCTCTCCAGCCACGAGATGGAGACCGTGGAGCGGCTCTGCGACGCGATCGCGCTGATCAACCGCGGGAAGAAGGTGCTGGACGGGCCCGTCCGCGAGGTGAAGAGCCGCTACGGCCGCAACGCGATCGTGCTCGCCTACGAGGGCGACGGCTCCTTCCTGGCCGCGCTGCCGGGCGTGGCGAAGCTGACCGACTTCGGCCGCTACGTCGAGCTGCGCATCGGCGACGGCGCCGACCCGCAGCAGATCCTGCGCGAGGCGGCGGCGCGCCTGCGGCTGTCGCGCTTCGAGATCGTGGAGCCGAGCCTGCGCGACATCTTCGTCGAGCGCGTGCGGGGGGAGGCGGCCCAATGAGCGCGCGGCTGCTCGCGGTGGGCCGCCGCGAGTACGTCGAGCGCGTGCGCTCCAAGGCGTTCGTGGTGAGCACCGTGCTCGGCCCGGTCCTGATGGCGGGCTTCCTGGTGGTGCCGGCCGTGGTCATGGCGCGGCAGCGGGGGCGGCCGGTGAAGGTGGCGGTGCTCGACGCGCAGGGTACCCTGGGCGCGGCGGTCGAGGAGTCGCTGGCGCGGCGGGAGGCGGCCGGACAGCCGCGCTTCGAGATCCGGCCGGCGCCCGCGCCGGCCGGCGCGGACGGGCGCCAGGCCCTCCGCGACGCGGTGCTGAAGGGGGAGCTCGATGCCTACGTGTACCTCCCCCCGGACGTGATCGAGCGCTCGGCCGCCGAGTACCACGGGCGCAACGTGAGCAACATGATGGACATCGGCCTCGCGGACGCCGCGGTGGAGGAGGCGGTGGTCGCGCGGCGGCTGCGGGACGCGGGCCTGGCCGGCGACGCGGTGCGCGACGTCACGCGCAAGCTCGACCTGAAGACGGTGCGGCTCTCGGAGACCGGCGAGCGCGAAGACCGCGGCGGCAGCTTCTTCCTCTCCATGATCCTGATGACCATCCTGTACACGGCCGTGGCCATGTGGGGCGCGGCGGTGATGAACGGCGTGATCGAGGAGAAGACCAACCGCGTGGTGGAGGTGATCGTCTCCTCGCTCTCCCCGCTCACGTTCTTCGCGGGCAAGCTGCTCGGGGTGGGCGCGGCCGGGCTGACCCAGTTCGCGATCTGGGGCGCGTCGCTGGGCGTGTTGTCCATGTGGGCGAGCGCGCTGGCCGCGGGCGCGGGCGCGCCCATGCCGGAGATCTCGCCGCTCCTGATCGGCTCGTTCGTCGCCTGCTTCGTGCTCGGCTACTTCCTGTACGCGGCCCTCTACGCCGCGATCGGCGCCACCGTGAACACGCAGCAGGAGGCGCAGGCGCTGGTCTTCCCGGCCATGGCGCCGCTGCTGACCTCGTTCCTCTTCTTCCCGGCCGTGCTGGGCGCCCCGGACAGCGCGTTCTCCACCGTGCTCTCCCTGGTCCCGTTCTTCGCGCCGCTGCTGATGTTCCTGCGCGTGGCCGCCGCGCCCCCGCCCCCCTGGCAGCTCGCGCTGTGCGCGGCGCTCGGCCTGGCCGCGATCGTGGCGGTCACCTGGCTCGCCTCGCGGATCTACCGGGTGGGCATCCTCATGTACGGCAAGCGCGCGACGCTGCCCGAGATCGTGCGCTGGGCGCGGCGCGCCTGAGCCCGCTCAGCTCTCGATCGCGGCGTCCGGCAGCAGGCCCAGCTTCTTCAGCAGCGCCGCCTGCACCACCTTGAGCGCCGCCTCGCGCGCGGGCTTCTCCTCCATGTCGCCCGACGCGATCCGCTTCTGCAGCTCGTCCGCGTAGGCGGTCACCGCGGTCTCCAGGCTGGCCACCAGCTCGCCCGCGCCCTCCTGGCTGGCGACCGCGGCCTTCAGGCTCGTCCAGTCCGACTCCTGCCGCGGCTGCCCCTGGCCGATCTCGCGGTTGACGATGGCCAGCACGCGCAGCGCGACCGTCATCTTGAGGCGGCCCTTCGGGTCGGCCAGCATCGGCGCCAGCCGCTCGTTCACCTTCGCGCGCAGGGCGTCGGCGAGGGTCCGCCGGTCGGGCGGCGCCGGCGCGGCGGCGGTGTCCTTCTCGTCAGGCTTGTCCTGTTCGTCCGCCATGGCGGCCTCCCGTTGATACAGAGTCGGTTCCCGGCCCATTTGCTCGCGCCGCCGGCGGATCGCCGGTCCCTCGCGCGCCCGGCCGGTCGAGCGCGAACGGCGAGACGTCCACGGCGGGCCGGCGTCCCTGCGCGAGCGCGGCCACGCACTCGCCGGCGAGCGGCCCCATGAGGATCCCGTTGCGGAACAGGCCGGCCGCGTGGAAGAGGCCGGCCGCGTGGCCGGCGCCGATGACCGGCAGCCCGTCCGGGGTGCCCGGCCGCAGCCCCGCCCATGCGTCCGCGACGCGCACGTCGCCGAGCGCCGGCGCGATCTCCAGCGCGATGTCGAGCACCGCGCGCAGGCCGGCGGCGGTCACGCTCTTGTCGAAGCCGGCCCGCTCCGCGGTGCTGCCCGCGAGCACGCGGCCGTCGGCGCGGGGCACGAGGTAGCCGCGGCTCGAGCAGACCACGTGCCGCAGCAGCGGCGGCGACAGCTCGAAGGCCACGATCTGGCCGCGGACCGGCTCCACCGCCGGCGGGCGCGCGTCGCCGGCGAGCAGGCCGGCCCAGGCGCCGGCCGCGTTGATCACGATCGGCGCCGCGAAGGTCTCGGCGCCGGCGCGCACGCCGGAGACCGCGCCGCCCGGCGCGAGCAGCAGGCCCGTGACCGGACGGCCGGCCAGCAGGGTCGCCCCGCGCGCCACCGCCGAGGCGGCGAGGGCGCGGGTCAGCCGCACGTTGTCCACGGACCGGTCGCGCGGGAAGAACAGGCCGCCGCGCACGGCTCCGCTCAGGTTCGGCTCGGCCTCGCGCAGCTCGGGGGCGGTGAGCCTCTCCACCGCGAGGCCGCGCGCCTTCTGCCAGCGCAGCCGCTGGTCCGCCCGCCGCTCGTCGTCGTCGCCCAGCGCCACCTCCAGGATGCCCTCCGCGCCGAGCTCCACGCCGATGCCGGTCTCCTCCTCGAGCGCGGGCGCGAGCGCGACGAGGTGGTCGCGCGCGGCCAGCGCGAGGTCGAGCAGCGGCGACCCCTCGTCGGTCTCCACCTGCGGCGCGAGCATGCCGGCCGCGGCGCCCGAGGCCTCCGCGCCGACGCGGCGGCGCTCGACCACGAGCACGCGGGCGCCGGAGGTGGCGAGCGCCCTGGCCGCGGACAGCCCCACCACTCCGGCCCCGATCACGATCGCGTCCGCGCTGGCCACCGTCCTCCTCCCGCCCATTGTGTCACCGCCTTGCGCGCCACACCTGTTCTGCTATCCTTCGCGCGGCCGATGGAGAAGTCGCAGACCGCACGCTGCGTCCACTGCCGTTCCGAGGTCAACGTACCCGAGGCGTACGCGCACGGCGACCACATCAAGTGCGGCTCGTGCGGGACCAAGCACAAGGTGAGCCGCGGCGAGGTGCTGCGGCTGGTGCTCGCGGACATCGCCCCGGTGCGCGAGGCGCTCCAGGCCAACGAGGCCCTGCAGGAGCGCATCCTCGACGAGCTGCACGGCGCCCGCCGCAGCTTCGGCATCGGCGTGAACGGCATCGGGGTGGGCGTGGCCTACTTCCTGTACCAGATCGCGCTGAACGAGCGCACGATCAGCCCCGAGCTGGCCTGGTCGGCGGTCGGGGTCGGCCTCTTCGCCGGGATCGTGCTCGAGCTGGCGAACTTCATGTTCCTGGCCAAGCGCCAGCGCATCACCCGCCTCTCCAGCGACCTCGACGAGGCGCGCGAGGAAGGGCGCCGGCTCCAGAAGCTCCTCCGGGAAGCGAACCGCGTCTAGGCCCGCGCGGCCTGGCCGGCTTCCAGCATCGCGGCCAGCGTCTTGTAGATGAAGTACGTGCAGCGCGGGATCTCGCGCTGCAGGTCGTTCACCGAGGCGCCCTTCTTCAGGCGCGACCACACCGCGGCCGCCAGCTCGACCGTGTCCGCGTCCTCCCATTGGAGCTGCGCGGCCTTCTGCAGGTACGGGTGGTCGGGATCCGGGATGCGCTCCTGGAGCAGCGGCAGCTCGTCCTGCAGCCGGACCGACTCCATCAGCAGGCTGATCGCGGGCATCGTCACGTCGCTCTGCACCTCGTCCTCGGTGACCGGGCGGCCGGTGAACGAGAACTCGCCCTCGAGGCGCGTCTGGAAGAGCTGGAAGACCGCGTCGTCGCCGGTGAGGTGACGCACCTTCGCGCGGGCCACGTTGCCCTTGAAGAAGAAGATCTCGGCCACCTTGGTCCGGCCGCCGTCCTGCGTCACCAGCAGGCTGCCGGTCTGGTGCGAGGAGATCAGGGTCTGGATCACGGTGGCCAGGTCGAAGAAGCGCAGGTTGCCCTGGAGCTGCTTGGTGGCCGCGCGCGGCACCTTCAGGTTCGTGGCCTCGAGCCGGCGCGCGAGCAGCACGCAGAGGCTCCGGGTGAACGCGGGGAGCATCTCCATCACGTCCAGGAGCGTGGGCTTGTCCAGCGTGAACAGCGTCGCGTGCTCCGGCGAGCGGATCGTGGCCGAGCGGGGCGAGCCGGTCAGCAGCGCCAGCTCCCCCACGACCTCGCCGGTGCCGAGGTAGGCGACCGGCGTCGCGTCGGCGCCGTCGGCCCGTGCCGCCACGACCTCGAGCACGCCGTCCTTGACGATGTACAGCCGGTCGCCGCCGGGATCCCCCTGGCGGACGACGAGGTCGCCGGGCCCGTATTCGACGAAGGTCCCGACCGCGAGGATGGCCTGGAGGATCCCCTCGGGCTGCGATTCGAACAGCTCGGAGCGGCGCAGGAAGGCGGCATCGCCGGGGTCGGTCATGCCGGGCGCGCCATTATATCCTTGTGGTAGCATTGGCCGTTTTTTGGGGCGGGCGGCCGTCCGCGAGCAGTCCTCGTTCTCGTCCAAGCCGTTCATATCCAAGCTGTTGCCCGGACCCCCCGCGCCCCCGGGAGCCCTCGTACCCATGACGACCTCGACGCTTCTGCCGCTCCGGCCCGCCGACGTCCACGGCACCCTGTCCCGGCACATCCTCGCCGACGGCTACGACCTCGTCTTCGACTTCGACAAGAGCCACGGGGCCTGGGTCTACGACGCCCGCAAGAATCGGGAATACCTGGACTTCATGACGTTCTTCGGGTCCAACCCGATCGGCTACAACCACCCGAAGATGAAGGACCCGGAGTTCCTGCGGGTCCTGCACCGGGTGTCCCTGCTCAAGCCGTCCCTGGCCGACGTCTACAGCGTCGAATACGCGTGGTTCGTGGACACCTTCGCGCGGCTGGCCATGCCCGCGCACCTGCAGCACGCGTTCTTCATCGAGGGCGGCGCCCTCGCGGTCGAGAACGCGCTCAAGACCGCCTTCGACTGGAAGGTCCGCCGCAACCGCGCGCGCGGCGTGCCGGGCGAGCGCGGCACGCAGGTGATCCACTTCCGCGAGGCGTTCCACGGCCGCAGCGGCTACACGCTCTCGCTCACGAACACCGACCCGGTCAAGACCGACCTCTTCCCGAAGTTCCCCTGGCCGCGCGTCGAGAACCCGAAGCTGCGCTTCCCGGTCACGCCCGAGGTGGAGCACGACGTCGCCGCCGCCGAGGAGCGCGCGCTCGACGAGGTCCGCCGCGCCTTCCGCGACCATCCCGACGACGTCGCCGCGATCCTGATCGAGCCGATCCAGGCCGAGGGCGGCGACAACCACTTCCGCGCCTCCTTCCTGCAGGCCCTCGAGCGGCTGGCCGACCAGAACCAGTGCTTCTTCATCGTGGACGAGGTGCAGACCGGCATCGGGCTCACCGGGAAGATGTGGGCGCACGAGCACTTCGGCCTCACGCCCGACGCGCTGGCCTTCGGCAAGAAGACGCAGGTCTGCGGGGTGCTGGCCGGGCCCAAGGTGGACGAGGAGCCGCAGAACGTGTTCAAGGTGCCCTCGCGCATCAACTCGACCTGGGGCGGCAACCTGACGGACATGGTGCGCTGCGCGCGCTTCCTGGAGATCGTGGACGAGGACCGGCTGGTGGACAACGCGCGGGTGGTGGGCGAGCACCTGCTGCGCGGCCTCCAGCGCGTGCAGGCCGGCCTGGGGGGCCTGATGACCAACGCGCGCGGGCGGGGGCTGATGATCGCCTGCGACCTGCCCACGCCCGAGGCGCGCGACCAGGCGGTCAAGCGCTGCTTCGCGAACGGCCTGATCGTGCTCAAGTGCGGCGTGCGCTCGATCCGGTTCCGCCCGCCGCTCGACCTCGCCGCCGCCGAAGCCGACGCCGGGCTCGACATCCTGGAGAGGAGCCTTCGCGAGCTCTAGAGCGGACGGCGTCCAGAGACCGTCGTGAGAGGGGGATAGCAATGATCGAGCGCGAAGCCGCGGTGCGGATCTACAGCGAGATCCTGGCCAACACCCTGGGGGCCAAGGTCGCGAAGGGCCGCCTGGTGCGCGTGGCGCCCGAGGGCTTCTACGAGGTCACGGTCGAATCCCAGGGGAAGAACTACACGAGCCTGCTGCCCATCCAGTCCACGGTGATCCTCGCCGCGGAGGCCGAGGAGGAGATCGCCACGCTGGAGGTCGAACGCTGATGCCCCGCCGAGGTCCATGCCGGGGCGCCTGAAGGTCGTCCACGTCGGGCTCGGGCCGATCGGGCAGAGCATCGCCCGCCTCGCCCTCGAGACCGAGGGCCTTCAGGTCGTCGGCGCGGCGGACCTCTCGCCGTCCATGGGCGGCAAGGACCTGGGCGCCGTGCTGGGGCTGCCGCGGCGGGTGCGGGTGAAGGTCGCGAGCGACCCCGCGCGCTTCCTCCGCAAGACGCGCGCCGACGTGGCCATCTTGTCCACCAGCTCCTCGCTCAAGGCGATCAAGCCGCAGATCGCCGCGCTCGTCCAGCGGGGCATGAACGTGGTGACGACCTGCGAGGAGCTGGCCTTCCCCACCCCCGAGCACGCGCCGGTGTTCCGGGAGCTGGACCGCCTGGCCCAGAAGAAGAAGGTCTCCGTGCTCTCCACCGGCGTGAACCCCGGCTACGCGATGGACGCGCTCGCGCTGATGCTCACGGGGCCGTGCTCGCGCGTGAACCGCGTGTTCGTCACCCGGGTGGTGGACGCGCGCACCCGGCGGCTGCCGCTCCAGAGGAAGGTCGGGGCCGGGCTGAACCTCGCGCAGTTCCGGAGGGCGATCACCGAGGGCACGGTGCGCCACGTGGGCCTGGTCGAGTCCGCGCACATGATCGCCACCGCGCTGGGCTGGAAGCTGGAGAGGGTGGACGAGACCCTGGAGCCCGCCATCGCGCCCCGCGACCTGGAGACCGACTACCTGCGCATCCCGGCCGGCGCGGCCGCCGGCATCAAGCAGGTCGCCCGCGGCTACCGCGACGGCGAGCTGGCGGTGAGCCTCGACCTGCAGATGTACGTCGGGGCCGAATCGCCGCGCGACCACGTGCTGGTGGACGGGACGCCGCCCATCGACATGACGGTGGCCGGCGGCATCGCGGGCGACATGGCCACCGCCGCGATCGTGGTGAACAGCATCCCCAAGCTGATGGCCGCCCGCCCCGGCCTCCTGACCACGAAGGACATCCCGCTCGTCCACCACTTCAACCCCGCCGAGCTGAAGACGCTGCCCGCGAAGAAGCGCTAGCCCTGCTGGTATACTCCGCGCGCGAAAGCCCTTATGGACACGAAGGGCCGGCTCGCGGAAGGGGTGCTGCCCGGCCTGCTCCGCGATCTCTACGTCGGCCGCAAGACCGGGCTCCTCACCTTCGCCCGCGGGGACGAGCGGCGGAGCGTGCACGTCCGCCGCGGCCACCTGGTCAACGCGGACACGAACGTGCGCGAGGAGCGCATGGGCGACGCGCTGGTGCGCGAGGGCCGCATCGGCGAGACCGACCTCAAGCGCGCGCTCGGCTTCATGCTGCGCGACGGCAAGCGCCTGGGCGTGGTCCTGATGGACATGGGCCTGATGGACCAGCCCGGGCTCGAGGACGCGGTGGCCCGGCACGTGCGCGCGATCCTGACCAAGGTCTTCGCCTGGGCCGACGGGGAATACGAGTTCCACGAGCAGGAGGACGCGCCGGCCGCGGAGGGCGACCTGACGCTGAAGCTGTCCACGGGCGACCTGATCCTCGAGGCCGCGCGCGGCGTGCAGGACCCGGACGTGGTCCGTTACGCGCTCGGCGACATCGACCAGGTGGTCGGCCTCTCCAGCGATCCCCTGCTGCGCTTCCAGCGCATCAGCCTCTCGCCGACCGACGGGTACGTCCTCTCGCGCGTGGACGGAACGCTGAGCGCGCGCGAGGTGATGCAGCTCATCCCCCTGCCGGCCGAGGAGACGCAGAAGAGCCTCTTCGGCCTGCTCTCGACCGGCGTCGTCGAGTACCTGCCGCTGCCGAGGCGGCCGCGCCCCGCGGCCGAGCCCGCGCGGCCCAAGGGGCGCGCGGC
>DATBIZ010000063.1:0-3468 GCA_036556645.1 Vicinamibacteria bacterium
GGTTGACACCCGGCGGACGCGCTTCCTAGAATCTCTTGTTCAGTCCTGCCTTCCCTGCCGGAGTGGTGGAATTGGCAGACACGCACGTTTGAGGGGCGTGTGGAGAAATCCATGCGGGTTCGAGTCCCGCCTCCGGCACCAGCCTGACGCCGCTGGCTCACGAGCCGCGTGGTCGTGATCGTGCACGTGACCGTGCCGGCTAACGCTCGCGCGTCGCCGCGACCGCGAGCAGCGCCAGCGGCACCGCGACCTCGTGCGCCGAAGCACCCGGCACCACGAACAGCCCCGCCGTAAGGCCCAGCGCCCCAACCACCCAGCGCGAAGCGCTGAAGCGCCGCGCGACCCACGCGAACGCGACGGCCGCGGCGCCCGCCGCGACCGCGAGCACCACGCGCCACCCGCCGCCCGGCTCGCCGCGGTAGAGCAGCACGTTCGACACGCCGAGTCCCGCCTCCACGCCGCCCGCGCCCAAGGCGGGTGCCGCCGCCAGCACGGCCAGCCCCACGCCGAGCCAGCCGCGCCACGACCCCGTCGCGCCGAGCACCACCGGCGAAGCGAAGACCGCGAGCGGAACGACCGCGGTCGTCGTGGCGAAGACGAGCCCCGACCCGAGCGCGGACCGGCGGACGAGAAGGCCCGCCCCCAGCAGGCCGGCGACGGCGAGCATCGCCGGGGAGCCGCTGACCACACCGACCGCCGCGGCCGGGGTGAGCAGCGCGGCGCCGAGCACGAGCGGCTGGAGATCCGGAGCCACCAGGCGGGAGAGAAGCGCCACGACCACGCCCGCGGCGAGGAGGATCAGCATCCTCGGGTCCAAACGCCCCAGCCGTGCCAGCCCCCCGCGCACGGCGCCCACGGCCGGGCCGCGGCGCGGGTCGGAGTCGAGCGGCCGCGGCGGGTCCCGCCGGAAGCTCTGGCTCCACGCTTCGATCACAGGCTCCCGCGGCGACACGGCCGCCGTCCAGGCATCCTGGGCCCGCACGGCCCCAGACGCCCGGCCCAGGCCGCTGACGGCGAGGGCCGGAACGGCCACCGCGATCACCACGGCCACGCCCGCCAGCGTGCGGCGTGCGCGTTCTCCCGCGCCGAGCAGGCCGGCCCACAGGTACACCGCGGCCAGACCGGCCAGGGTGGCGCCGATCAGCAGCCCGAGCGGGTCCCGGGTCAAGCCCGGGTAGCCGTCCGGCCAGAGCGCGGCGAGGAGGCCGGTCGCTCTCCGCTGCAGCCCGAACGCCGCCGCCTGTTCCCACGTCGCCCGGAACAGCTCCTGCTCGACGACCTCGACCGCCAGCGCGAGCATCAGGAGCGGCGCCACCACCACGTCCGCGGCACGGCGGCGCTGCATCAATAGGCCGGCCGGCGCGAGCGCCGCGGCCACGATCAGGTAGTTCGCGTGCGCCACGCGCGACACGTAGACCGAGGCCAGCAGGGCGGCGCTGCCGCCGAGCAGCGCGAACCCGGGGCCGCCCTCGCGCATCTGCGCGTGCAGGAGCCAGAGTCCCAGCGGCAGCAGGAGCAGATAGGCGCCGCCGAGCGGGACCGGATCGCGCAGGCTGTCCACTCCGCCGGCGTAGACGACGAAGTTGGCCAGCCCGAGCCCGGGCGTGCCGCCGAGCGGGTAGCGATCGCCTCCGAGCCCCGCGTTGTAGAGCACGACGTCGTCCCAGAACGCGCGGAAGTCCAGCGCCGCGACGGGAAGCACGGCCAGGGCGAAGACGGCGGCCGCGACACCCGCCGCCCGCAGCAGCGTGGCGCGCGCACGGCCGAACAGGTCGCTCCAGCCGCGTGCGCCCGACCAGGCCACGAGCAGGAACGGCGCGTACGGCCATGCCATGTGTTTGGTCGCGCAGGCGAGACCGAGGGCCGCGGCCGCGGCCAGCCCGCGGCCACGCTCGCGGAGCAGCACCGCCGCCAGCAGCAGCGCGGCGGGCAGCACGTCGTTCGCGCCAAAGATCTGCTGCCAGTACACCAGCGGGCTGACGAGCACGGCCGCCGCCGCCACGAGCCCGCGGTCGCCCCCTCCGGCCACGCGGGCGGCCTGCAGCGCGGCGGCAGCCCACGCCAGCAAGGTCACCGCACGCGGATCGAACCACCCGAGCGCCGCCCGGCTCGCGAGGTGGAAGGGCGCCATCAGCAGGTGCGTCCCGGGCAGGTATGCATGGTGCCGCAGGATCGGGTTGCCCCCGTAGGCGTCCCAGAAGTCCGAGACGCGCGCCTGCTTGCCGAGCATGCTGTCCGAATAATCGGCCGCGTAGGGCGTGCGGCCGGAGAGGATCCGGTCCAGCGCGAGCGGGAGCTGCACCACGCCGCCGTCCTGGCCGTAGGGCCGCTGCGTGGCCGCGCCCATCGCGATCAGGGCGATCGTGGGCAAGACGACGAGCACGGCCGCCGCCAACACGAGCAGGGCGGCGCGCCAGCGCGCCCGTGCGCCGGTGAGGGCGGCGACCAGGTAGACCGCCGCGAGCGCGCAGGCGAACGCCGCGAGGACGAGTGCGATCGGGTCGCGGTCCAGCCCGGCGGACGGCCGGGGCAACAGCCACTGCAGCCACCCCGGCAGCGCCAGGAGGCGGTCGTCGTGCAGGAGCCGCCACGCCAGCACCCGCGGTGGATCGTGCAGGGCCAGGTCGCGTGCGACCAGCAGCAGAAGAGGGGGAACGACGAGGGCGTCGAGGGGTGAGGGGCCGGGGCCGGCTCCGCCGGGCCCCGGCGGCGCTACTTCTCTCCGGGCGGCCGCGGTTCCACCCTCGCCCCGCACGCGCAGACGATGCTCCGGGTGGCCCACTGGATGTTCAGGAGACGGCCGCACTTGCCGCAGCCGAGGTAGACGCCGGGACGGCGCGCGGGACTCGTCGGTCGCGACGGCACCGGACCGACACGCTTGCTCATGCGCAACCCCCAGGGACCCCGCCGGACGTGAGAGCTTAGGCCGCGGCGGCCATGGGGGTCAAGAGCGCCCACTTTAGGACCATTTCGAAATGAATCATATATCCGATATTTCGACTTGACGGCTCTGGGCCGGCTCGACTACGGTTCGCTCACGCGTTCAGTGGTTTGACCAGTTCTGCCCAGCCTCGCCGCTGGGACGTTCTGCCCTGGAGGATCGAACATGCGCCCATCGTTCTGCCGGCACACGATCGCGGCCGTCCTGGCCTGCCTGGCCACGCTCGGATACGCCCAGAGCAACACTGGCCGCATCTCGGGCACCGTCACCGACACGCAAGGCGGCGTGCTGCCGGGGGCTACCGTGACCGTCTCGCAGGAGGGCACCGGCCTGACCCGCACGGCCACCACGGACGCCGATGGCGCGTTCGTGTTCGTCAGCCTGCCCGTGGGCACCTATTCGGTCGCCACCGAGCTCGGAGGGTTCCAGAAGCTGGTGAAGTCCGGCTACAACCTCATGGCCGACGGCCGCCTCACGGCCGACTTCACCCTGGCGGTGGGCGAGATCACCGAAACCGTCGAGGTCAC
>DATBIZ010000064.1:0-2931 GCA_036556645.1 Vicinamibacteria bacterium
CAGAAGCTGGCCCTGGCCTGCACGCTGGTGCACACGCCCGAGCTGCTGGTGCTCGACGAGCCGACCACGGGCGTGGACCCGGTGTCGCGCCGCGACTTCTGGCGGCTGCTGGCCCGGCTGCAGAAGGACGGCCTCACCATCCTCCTGACCACTCCCTATCTCGACGAGGCCGAGCGCTGCTCGCGCGTGGCCCTGATGGACCGCGGGCGGCTCCTGGTGACCGCCGCGCCCGACGCGCTGCGCGGCGCGGCCGGCGCCGCCCTCGAGGTGCTCGCGCGCCCCTATCGCGACGCGGCGCGGTGGCTGCGCGCCCAGCCCGAGGTCGAGGACGTGGAGACCTTCGGGCAGCGGCTGCACGCCACGGTGGGCGAGGGCGCGGGCGACGACGTGGTGCCACGCTTCCAGGCCGGCCTCCGCGCCGCGGGCCTGCAGGTGGAGTCGGTGCGCCGCACCACGCCGTCGCTCGAGGACGTCTTCATCCGGCGGATCCGCCAGGCGCAGGGAAAGGAGGCGGAGGCATGAGCGCGCCGGCACTCCTCTCGCTCGCGGTCGTGGTGGGCGCGGCCGCCTCCGCCCAGCCCCCCGCGGACGCCGGAAGCGCCCTGCCCCTCTCGCTGTCCGAAGCGCAGGCGCGGGCCCGCGCGTCCGCGCCCTCGGTGGAAGGAGCGCGCGCGCTCGAGCGGGCGGCGCAGGCGGAGATGGACGTCGCGCGCGCGGCGCGGCGGCCGCAGCTCGACCTCTCCGCCGCCTACACGCGGCAGTCGCACGTGCCCGAGCTGGTTCTGGCGCTGCCCGGCGCTCCGCCGCGCACGATCTTCCCGGACCTGCCGGACAACTACCGCGGAAGGCTCGGCGGCGCCTTCTCGGTCTACAACGGCGGGCGCTCCGCCGCGCTCTTCTCCGCCGCGCGCGCGCAGGCCGCGGCCGCCGGGCAGGACGTGGCGGCCGCGGAGGCGGACCTCGTGCTGGAGACCACCGCGGCCTACTGGGCGCTGGTCACCGCGCGCGAGAGCGAGCGGGTGGTCGCGGAGTCCCTCGCCGCCTACGAGGCGCACCTCGCCGACGCGCGCCACCGCCACGAGGCCGGCCTCGTGGCGCGCAACGAGGTGCTCGCGGTGCAGGTCGAGCGCGATCGGGCGGAGCTGACCCGGCTGCGTGCCGCGAACGCGGCCGAGGTGGCGGAGGCCGACCTCGTACGGCTGGTCGGCGCGCCCCCCGGTACGCGTCTCCAGCCCACGGAGCGGCTGGCCGACGCCGCCCCCGCCCCTCCGGCCACCGCGGGCGGCGCCACGGAGGCGCTGGTCGGCGAGGCGCTCGGCCGTCGGCCCGAGCGCGTGGCCCTGGCCCAGCGCGTGGCGGCGGCCGACGCGCGGGCGAAGGCGGAAAGAGCGGCCGCGCGCCCGCAGGTGACGGTCTCCGGCGGCTTCGACTACGCGAACCCGAACCGCCGCATCCTGCCCCCTTCGGCGGAGTGGCAGGACTCGTGGGACGTCACCCTCGGCCTGTCCTGGTCGCTCTTCGACGGCGGGCGGACGGGCGCCGCGGCGCGCTCCGCGCTCGCGCGCGCGGACGCGCTGCGCCGACAGGCCGAGGACCTCGACCGCCGGATCCGCCTGCAGGTCACCGCCCGGCAGCTCGAGCTCGACGCCGCCCGCCGCGCGGTGGACGTCGCGGCGCGCAACGTGGAGGCGGCGCGCGAGAACGGCCGCGTCGCCGCCGAGCGCCACCAGGCGGGCGTGATCCCGTCGTCGGAGCGCCTCGACGCGGAGGTGCTGCTCCTGCGCGCGGCCCTCGACCACACGGAGGCGATGGCCCAGCTCCGCACCGCGCAGGCGGCGCTCGACCGCGCGGTCGGCCGGTAGGCGGACGTGGCGCGGGCGGTCGAGATCCGCGACCTGGTCAAGCGCTTCGGCGCGTTCACCGCGGTGGACGGCATCTCCCTCGGCGTCGAGGAAGGCGAGATCTTCGGCTTCCTGGGCGCCAACGGCGCCGGCAAGTCCACCACCATCCGCATGTTGTGTGGCCTGCTCGCGCCCACCTCCGGCACCGCGCGCGTGCTCGGCGTGGACGTGATGCGCGACCCCGAGGAGGTGAAGCGCCGCATCGGCTACATGAGCCAGCGCTTCAGCCTGTACGAGGACCTCTCGGTGCGGCACAACCTGCGCTTCTTCGGCGGCGTCTACGGCCTGCGCGGCCGCGCGCTGGCCACGCGCGAGGAGTGGGCGATCGAGATGGCCGGCCTCTCCGGCAAGCAGGACCGCCTCACCGGCTCGCTGCCCGGGGGCTGGAAGCAGCGGCTCGCGCTGGCCTGCGCCGTGCTGCACCAGCCGCGCGTGGTCTTCCTCGACGAGCCGACCAGCGGCGTGGACCCGCTCTCGCGGCGGCGCTTCTGGTCCCTGATCGACGAGATGTCCGCGGACGGCGTGACCGTGTTCGTGACCACGCACTACCTCGAAGAGGCGGAGCACTGCCACCGCCTGGCCCTGATCCACGCGGGCAGGCTCAGCGCGCTCGGCACCGTGGACGAGGTCAAGGAGGTGTTCCGCGACCGCGCGGTGCTCGAGGTCTCCGTGCCGCGCGTGGCGGACGCCCTCGACACCCTGACCGGGCAGCCGTTCGTGCGCGAGGTCTCGGCCTTCGGCACCCGGCTCCACGTGGTGGTGGACGACCCCGTGGAGGGCGCGCGGCAGGTCGTGGCGCTGCTCGAGGCGCAAGGCAACGCCCCGGCCACCGCGGAGCGCATCGTGCCCGCGCTCGAGGACGTGTTCATCCACCACGTCCAGGCCGAGGAGGAGCGGCGGGCGGCCGGCGGGGCGGGCCCGTGAGGAAGCTGCGCGCGGTGGCCGTGAAGGAGCTGCGCCAGATCCGGCGCGACCCGCTCAGCCTGCTCATGCTGCTCGGGCTGCCCGCGTTCATGCTCGTGCTCTACGG